>CATLHA010000027.1 GCA_949948745.1 uncultured Caryophanales bacterium | reverse complement strand
TTCCTTCTAATTGATAAGCCTTCAAATTATCATATTTTTTTTGAAAATCTTTTAATATATCTTTCTTACCATTTCCAAAACAGCCTGTTAAAAAGAAACAAATTCCAATCAATGATATCCATAACTTTTTCTTCAATTCATTCACCTCAATTATCTTTCATTTCATTATATGAAAAAATAATTTTCATATTCATGAATATTTTCTTAATATTTGTCTATTCTAATATTAGAAATAAACAAAGGAGGAAGAAAATGAAAACATTACAAAAAGTATGTCTAGTGTTCACAATTATTGGCGCAATAAATTGGGGACTAATTGGATTATTTGATTTTAATTTAGTTTCCACTTTATTTGGAGATGAAAATGTAATTACAAGAATTGTCTATGTACTAGTTGGAATTGCTGGTATTATTAATATTAGTTTATTATTTGAAGACTGGGATTCTTAAATTTTCCTTTCTTCTTAAAAAAAGTCACTTTTTACAAAGTGACTTTTTTATTAACTATTTATTTGCATAAATTCTAACACGAACTTTTGTAATTTTTGACTCATAACTTAAACGTACATCAGTACCACTAACTTCCAATTTAACATCATGAATACCTTCTTGATAATTTTTTAAATCAACCGTTGCAGTAATTGTAGATTCGTCTAATTGAGAGATTACATCTGCACTACCCTTAACTATTACTGTAACCGTACTATTTTCTTGAGAAGCAGCTTGCACAGCTAATCCTGGCGCTAAATTAATTGGAGTAATACGAATACCTGTAATTTCCTTAGTAACAACATCATCTAATTCTACTGTAACATTAACTGTCTTGGAACTAATTTCTCTTACACCAGATGGCTTTTTTAAATTAATATTGTACTCTTTTGTTGTATTAAGCTCTGTAACATCAATTTCTACAGGAAGTTTATCAATCTTGTCTAACACTTTAGTATCGCCATATAATGTTACCTTTGGTATAGAAGCTTTAATTTCCTTAATAGACTTGCCAAGAGCTGGCTCTCCAATTGGAATAATTTCAAGTTCAACGTCTTTACTTGGAGATGCAATCTTCAAAGTAGCATCTACTACTTCTGGAACAATCTCAACATCTACTGGTATACCCTTAGAATCATATGCAATCAAAGGAATATTAGACAAAGTTACATTTCCCTCTTTAATATTACTAATATTATCAATATCAATTAATGCCTTTACTGTAGCAACTTGTTGCAATTTATATTCTGCGCCTTTAATAATAACATCATTTCTACTTAAATCAACACTATTAATAACCAATTTTTTATCCAAATGATCCCTATGCAAAATATCATAATCTAATTCTCTTGTCTCAGGAACTTTTTCATAAATTACAATAGTTGCAGTTGATGGATCTATTTTATATTTAATAGAAGATAGATTTCTTTGATATTTAAGGGAAACTTTATGACTTCCTGGTTTTAATCCAGTTAAATCAATAGAAACCCCATTATTTGGATATTGTCTAGCAATATACAATTGACTCTTTCCGCCGATTAACGTAATATCTGCAGTAGTTGGTAATCCTTCAATAACATAAGCCTCTGCATTATATTCAGCAGTTACTGGCTGTGCATATAAAATCTCTGCTTGATTATTAACCAGCATATTTGAATTTTGATCTACCATAAAGAAAAACATAAAAGCAAATATTAAAGACAATATAATCAATGTTTGTTTTTTATTTATAAATTTTTCAAATTCTTTTCCATTATTTTTTGAAAAATCACTAAACGAAAGAATTCCCTTAGTAATTGGAGTAATTAACCATTTATCAAAGAATAATAGAATTCTTTTAAATATACTACCTATTTTCTTCATAAATCTCTTCCTCATCTAATTCATCTAACATTTCATCCTCTTGTTTTGGTCTTAATTCATCAATTAACATCATACGAACATCATCTAAAGACAAGTTATAGAATAAATCGCCCTTAACAGCAATAGAAATTCTACCAGTCTCTTCACTAACAACTACACTAATTGCATCACTTTCTTCAACAATTCCCAAAGCTGCTCTATGTCGTGTACCAAATTTTTTGTTTATCTTTGAACTACTACTAGTTGGGAAAACTGCTCCTGCACAACTAATTCTATCTCCTTGAATAATAACTGCACCATCATGAAGCGGATTATTAGGAAAGAAAATAGAAATCAATAAATCACTCGATAAATCAGCATAAATCTTTTTCGCTTTTTCAATATAATTTGATAAACTAGTATCTCTTTCGATAACAATTAATGCACCAATCCTAGCTTTTCTCAAATAATCAACTGATTGAACAATTTCATAAACTAATCGTTCTCTCTCATCTACTGTAAGAACTTTATGTCTACCAAGTAATTGAGTTCTTCCAAGTTGCTCTAAAACATTCCTAATTTCTGGTTGGAAAATAATGATTAATGCTAATGGGCCCCACATTACTACATATTCAAGCAAAAGACCAATTGTTGTAAGTCCAATTAAGTCGCTTACAAATTTTAAAACAATTACAATAAGAACACCCTTAAATAATAAAGTTAATTTAACATTATTACGTATGTTTTTTAAAATATAATAAATAATTAACCAAACCAAAGAAATATCAACTATATTTTTTACGATTTTCAACACACTGTCTAAAGTCATATTTTATACCTCCATTGACTCTTTTCATTATAACAAAAAATAAAACAAATAGTAAAGTTATCTTACATACTAAATTTTTTCAACCTCTTCTTCTACTGAATCTGTAGAACCAAAATCTATTACTTGAGTCATATCCTTTACCTTATGATTTTCTTCTTCTAAAGATTGAACCTCATCTTCTTCTACAATCTCATTTACAATAACATCTGAACTATTAATAGATAAAACATCTTCTTCGTCATTTGACGTTTTATTGACAACAATTTTTTCTTCTATAGGACTATCTGTAGTAATTATATCACTAGAATTAAGTTCTAATACACTTTCTGTTTTTTTATCAGAACCTTTCAAATCAAGTCTTTCTTCATCCTTTTCTTCTTCTAATTGAACAGAAGAAATAACAAGTTTACTACTATTTAAAGATTCTACGTCTTTTACCAAAGCTGCCCGTTCTTCTTTTTTCTTTAAACGTTCTAACATAAATCCAAAAATCGCCATAATTCCAAATAAAGAAATAATAATCGCTATTATATAGATTGGTCCATCTATAATATCTCTAAAAAAATGTATCATATAGCCACCTCTTATCCTAATATGATTATACCATATCTTATGAAGATGAAAATAGAAAAATATTTTAATAAAGAAATTGAAATGATATAATGAAATAGAAAGTGAGCGGACGATATGGAAATAAATTATTCAGATCAAAAAATAATAAAAGGAAAAAAATCTATTTTTTTAGCTGGTCCTACTCCAAGAGGTGAAAATGTAATTTCTTGGAGAACAGAGGCGTGTAAAATTTTAGCGGAATTAGGATTTGATGGTGTTGTTTACGTACCAGAATATTCTACTTGGAAACCAAAAGAGGATTATATTGATCAAGCAATGTGGGAAAGAACAGCTTTAACAGAAGCTACAACAATATTATTTTGGATTCCAAGAAAATTACCAGAACTTCCAGCATTTACTACAAATGTAGAATTTGGATATTGGCTACATTCTAAGAAAGTAATTTACGGAAGACCTGATAATGCACAAAAAACTAAATATCTAGATTGGCTTTATGAGTTAGACTATAATAAAAAACCATTCAATAATTTAGAAGAATTATTAAAAGAAGCAACAAAAATAACCAAAATTTAAAATAAAACTGAGGAATAAGTATGAAAAAGAATATTTTAATTTTATATACGAACTATGGAACTGGACACTATATGGCTGCAAAAGCGATTGAAGAAAATTTAAAAAAAAGATATAAGAATTATAATATAGAAATACTAGACCCTTTATCTTATAGTAGACCAATAATAAATAGAATATTCGAAAAAATAGGAACTTCTATCGCAACCAAATTTAGAAATTTTAGAAAAAAATTATATAAAAGGAAAATGTATAAAGATTATATGAAAAATAGTCTCTTTTTCAAATTTTGTATTCAACTATTTTGGACAAAAAAGTTAAAAAAGAAACTACTTAATTTTAATCCTGATATTATTATCTCTACTCAAGTAGGACCTACTGGATTAATTGCGGCAAAAAAAAATTTATTTCATATAAAATTAATTTCTGTCTTCACAGATTATGGAATTCATAGAATGTACACAGTATGTCATGAATTTATAGACACCTTTTGTGTACCAACAAATAAGATGAAAGAGGACATGATAAAAATAGGAATTGATAAAAGAAAAATAGAGGTAACTGGAATTCCAGTTCGAGAAAAATTCACTTCTACTGAAAGACAAATTAACAAAGAAGAAAAACCACTTTTCCTATTTCTGTGTGGTGGAGGATTAGGTTATGATAATGCCTTTCGATATTTTGAGATAATGTTAAATTCAAAAATTGATTTTAATTATATTTTTATATCTGGAAAAAATAATAAATTATTAAATCATGCCAAAAGGATTTCAAAAAAATATAAAAAAGAAGGAGAAATTTTAGGATATGTAAATAATATAGATGAGTTATTACAAAAAACAACGATGATATTCGGAAAACCTGGGGGAATTATGACTAGTGAGGCATTAAATGTAAATATACCAATTTGTGCAATTGAACCAATTCCAGGACAAGAAATAAATAATGCTAAATTCATTATGGAAAATGGCTTTGGATTCTATGTAAAAGATATAAGGGAATTCAAAAATTTGTTAAGTAAATTAGAAAATAATGAAATAAACCTAAGTCAATACTCAAAAAACATCAAAAATCATTTTGAAAAATTTAATTTTATAGAAATCTAAAAAGAGTATCAAAAAATACTCTTTTCTATTGGAATTAAATATGTTTTTCCCATAATTTTCGAATAACTTTTAATGATAATGTCGATAAAGTAAAACCTATAACAGGTACCAAAGAACTTAAAAAGATATTATCGTAGTTTCTAACTAGATAAGAATAAATAACAACAATAATATAAGTTAAAATCATAATACATATTTTTCTAGTCCAACTAATTTCCCAGGCCTTGTCTAATTCTACTTTCTTATTTCTTTGTTCAATTTTATTTATTCTATCTTCTATTTTCATTTCTTACTCCCTATATTTCATCATTAATAATACAATTTATCTATTTTTTACCTTTTCTTCAGCTCTCTTAACAACTTCTTCCTTTTGAGAGCTTAAAGAGAAAGGACTCTTTTCAGCATCATACATTTCTTTATAAAGTTCAATTCTAAACTTTAATTCTTCTATTTCGGCTTCTTCGATTTCTTTAGATAATTTCTTAGATAACAGACGCATAGAACACATTCCATCAAAACTACCTTCATTATCAAAAGCAACCATATCATAATTATTTTGTTTTCTATTTAAAGTACCACTATAGTTTTCATAGGTATATGGATAATTGAATGGTGTCAACAAAATTAGACGAATATCATCTTGGTTTTTTCTACCATGAATATACATATCTTCTCCACCTACCATAATTCCTTCAATAGAACCATCTTCATAACAAAGAACGTTTCCTTCTAAATAATTTTCTACATTATTATCTTCATATAATGTTATTGACTTTAATTTCATAAAAACCTCCAAATTATTAAAGTATTAAATATAAACCTATTATAACAAATTTTTATAACAATGCTACTATTATTAACGAACTAATTGAAAAACTGTAATCATAACATGATTATCATATTCACTCATTTTATAACAAGTATACATAACAAGACTATTTTTTCCAGTAAGTATACTATTACCATTTAAATCCACTAAATCATATACAATATTTTCTCCTTCAAATTTATTGATCATTTGATAGATATCAATACTTCCATCTAACTTTTTAATATAAGCAAAATCACCAGCAGAAATATCAATAATTTTATGAAATCCCTGATGATTATGATCCGCAATGACATTTTGATTATTGAAATCAAAATAAGCAGCACTATCTCGATTGTCCACAATTCTTTGTACATTATTTGAAGTCATATCTGCCAAATATAAAGCAACATTTAAATCAACAGAAGGAACAAAAAGTCTTCCATAAGTTCCTAAGGTATCGGTATTCTCATAAATAATATCCATTTCATTTGTTGAAGATATAGAATAATTCATACTATCATTAGTAGTATCTTCCTTCTTGTTATTATCTTCATTAGTATTCATAGGAACATTATTATTAGTAGTATTAGTAATAGAGGAAGAAGTATTATAATCTATTGTACTAGAAACTGAAATAGAATTTTCATTAGACTCAAAAGCTGGAACTATAGACTCTTCTTTTCTTTTTGTTTCTTCTTCTATATTTTTCTTTAGAATAATCTCCTCTTTTTCTTCTTCAATAGAACCAATATTAGTAACACTAGCACCTATTTTATTTAATAATTTTTCATTAAGTCTATCAAAAGAACCACCATAAATAAAAATAGTAAAAACAATCAAACAAAATATAAAATAATAAAAATATTTCGCTTTATTGAACTTCATCAAAACCACCCCTCTTTTATAAGCGCATATTATACCATAAAATAAACATTCTTGCAATAAAAAAGAAAAACATATCTATAAATAAAATATGTATTATGATAAAATAAATATTACTTTAAAAGAGAAGTTTATTATGAAAACAAATGATTAATTATAAAAATATAAAACTACTAATGAATAACTGCAAAAATACAGTTAAAAAATAGTAGTTTTATTATTTATTTATTTTTAAAATATGAAATAATTTCCTCAATAGAAACCTTATCTATCTCATGTGTTTTTGTATCTTCTATTTCATAAATATTTCCATCAAACTTATTCCCAATAATAATAATCTTTGGTGTACCTAATACAAAAACATCATTAATTCTATTTCCAATAGTCAAGTTTTCTCTATCATCAATAATTGCCTTAATATGATTTTCGGTAAGTTTTTGATATAGATTTTCAGCCTCTTCTTGATGATGATTATTATAAATAATTTGAACTTTATATGGTGCCATATCATAAGGTAAAGAAAATCCCTTAATTTTTTCATCTTCTCTAATAACATTATTTTCAATCAAACAGGCAATAATTCTTCCTAAACCAATTCCATAACACCCCATGTAATATGGCTGATCTTGCCCATTTTCATCTTTAAAATATAACTTCATTGATTTAGAATATTTAGTTCCTAACTGAAAATTATTTCCAAGCTCGACAGAATTGTATTCTTTTAATGTACTGAAATCTTTAATATTTAACTGAGCCAAATACTCATCTCTATTAGGAAAATCTAAAACTTCTTTATTAATACCTAAATTTTTAGATTCATCAAATAAGATTTTATCTTCTCCTAAGTCAGTAGCAGCTTGAAATTCCTCTGCTACATTCCCACCAATAACTCCATTATCACTAATCGTTGGCATAATTTTAATTCCCAATCTTTTAAAAATACTTAAATATGCTTGATGCATTAATTCATATGTTTTTTGCATATCGCTTTCTGTTCTATCAAAAGAATATGCATCCATCATAACAAAAGTTCTTGGTCTAAATAAATAACCTCTAGTTCTAATTTCTTTTCTAAATTTTTCTCCAATTTGATAATAAATTGCTGGCAAGTTTTTATAAGAAGATAATCTATTGGCACCAAAAATAGTAGCACACTCTTCCGCTGTTGGTGCAAGTCCATATTCACCTAAATTATTATCTAAGGTAAACATAATATCCCCTTCCTTTGTATACATATCCCAACGAGAAGATTGTTCCCATATTTTTTTAGGCTGAAGCTTTGGAAATTCTACTTGAATACATCCTACTTTATCTAATTCTTCAATGATAATTTCTTCTACAGTTCTCTCTAGTTTTGTCCATAAATTTCCATATCCATAAATTCCACTTTCAAATTGATACAATTCCCCTAGTTTCATTAAAATATCTTGCCCTGCATAATTAGAATCCACATCATTTAAATTAATCTTTTTAATATTTAATCTACTTAATCTCATAACTTTTCCTTTCATAATAAAAGGATGACACAAAGGAGTCAAATATGACGGTGCCATCCTATAATTTTCTTAAAATCTGATAACGGGTATTCCCGGAAATGTTTTCATTTCACTCTGAAGGTAGGAATTAAATAGCATCATAACTTGTTTTCACTATACCAAGCTCACTAATATAATTAACTAAATAATATTCCTTCGTCACTGATTTATACCAATATAATAGCACATTCTACTAAAAATGCAATAATATTTTTAAATACGCAATAAGCTATAGTATAATAAAATAGTATATAGAGCAAAGGAAAGAGTTGAAGTATGAAAAAGTTTAGTAAAAATATAAAGTATGATGAAGATGCATATTATATGAGTTGCCCAGAATATATTGCAGACTATATAGCCAACTTATTAAAAGGATATAAATGTGCTGTTGAATTATGCTCTGCTATTGGAATTACTGCCTGTGCTCTTGCTAAAAATATAGAAAAAGTTTATGCTGTAGAAATAGACTCTCAAAGAATTGAAATGGCTAAATACAATGCAACATTATATGGGGTAAATAGCAAAATAGATTTTATCCAAGGAGATGTATTAAATACTGATTTACTAAAATCCATTCAAGCAGAAGTTGCAATATTAGATCCTGATTGGAGTGTAGATAAAAATACTCCAGAAATTCATTCAAGTTCACTAGAAAACACAACTCCAAATGCAATTGAATTAGTAAAGAAAGTAAGAAAATATATTACCAATAATATAGTAATAAGAGTATCTAAAAATGTTAGTGCAGAAGAGTTAAAAAATCTAGGTTCATGCCATATACATAATATTATTTATGGAAATAAATTGCGTTTTAAATATGCCTTTTATCTAGAGAATATTAAAGAGTCAAAAGAAATAAATGATGACTTTGGAGAAATAGATTACAAATAAAAGTAAAAAAACACCAGTTCCTTTGGCTGGTATTTTTTATTCATCTATACTCTTTTTATAGACTCTACACCAAGAGAATTCTTTTTCTTTGATATGTCGTAATAATTAAAATTTCTTTTTAGTTTTATACCAATTTCAACTATTTCCATAACTAATTTACCTCACTTTGCAATTCGATACTAATTGTTTTGTCAATTAGCAAGTGTGTTTATAAAATTGACATAATCCAATTTAGAATTGATAGTTATTATAACAAATCTAAATATAATAAAACTCGAAATTCCTATAAAAATAAAAAGTTCGAGTTTAGTATCAATCTGGTGCCGACTGCCGGATTTGAACCAGCGACCTACGCGTTACGAGTGCGTTGCACTACCAACTGTGCTAAGTCGGCATAAAACCTAAAAATATAATAACACAACTTTTGTTATTTTTCTATACCTATTTAATTTTTCATTGTTGTAGAAAGACCATTTTTTTGATAAAATAAGCTAGAAATGAAGTGATACTATGACAATTAAAAATCTAAGTCTGTCTTTTGGAATAGAAACAATCTTTGATGATATTACAATTCAAATACCAGAAGATAAAAAAATTGGAATTATTGGTGTAAATGGCGCTGGTAAAACAACTTTCTTTAAAATTTTATTAAACAAATTAGAACCAGATCATGGAAACATAATATTTTCAAAGAAATTAAAAATATCACATTTACCACAAGTAATAACTGATGAGATTCCAAATAAAGATATTTCAGTGTTTGAATATTTATTAACTGGAAGACCTATTCAAGAATTAGAAGAAAAAATACAAAAATTATATGAAGAAGCAGCGGCAACTACCAATGAAAAAGAACAACAACAAATACTAAAAAAAATAGAAAAAATTCAAAGTGAATTAGATTACTATAATCCATATCAAGCTGAAGAAGAATTATTAAAACTAATTTCTGGAATGAAATTAGAAGATCCTCTACTTGATTTACCACTAACAAAATTATCTGGTGGACAAAAGTCTAAAATTGCTTTTCTTAGATTATTATATTCAAAACCGGAGATGATTTTATTAGATGAACCAACCAACCATTTAGATAAAACAACTAAAGATTTTGTAATTGATTATCTGAAAAATTATGAAGGTGCAGTTTTTATCATCTCCCATGACACGTCCTTTTTAAATAAAATTGTATCAAATATTTTATATCTAGATAAAAGAAATCACAAGATGGAATTATTTAAAGGAAATTATGAACAATTTCAAAATATTCTAAATGAAAGAAATATCAGATTAGAAAAAGAAGCACTATCTCAACAAAAAGAAAAAGAACATTTACAAAAAATTATCGATAAATATATCCATGGAAATGAAAAAAAAGCAAAAATTGCAAAGGATAGACAAAAAAAGTTGGCTCGCCTAGAAGAACATGCGATAGTACTTGAAAAAAAAGAAAAAGTCGCAAACATAAATTTACATCAAGGAAGAGAAAGTACATCTTTTCCATTAAAAATTGAAGATTTGTGTTTTAGATATGATAAAAACGCAAAAAGATATTTATTATATAAAATTAATTTAGAAATACCTAAAGGTGAAAAATTCCTTATCGTTGGAGAAAATGGTGTTGGAAAAAGTACACTATTAAAATTAATTGTAGGAATATTAAAAGAAGATGCAGGAAAAATCATCTTAGGACCAAAAACGGATATCGGTTACTATGCGCAAGAACATGATTTATTAAATCTAGATAAAAATCTAATTGAAAATCTAGAAGAATTCGATTTAACAGAACGTGAAGCCCGTGGTATTTTAGGAAAGTTTCTATTTAAAGGAGACGAATTATATAAAAAAGCCTTTGTCCTATCTCCTGGAGAGCGTTCTAGATTAGCACTAGCCAAACTAACTCTACAAAAAGCAAATCTTTTAATACTAGATGAGCCTACAAATCACTTAGATAAAGAAACACAAAAAATTATGGCAGAAAATCTAAAGACTTTTCCAGGTACAATTATTTTAGTTTCACATAATCCAGAGTTTGTAGATTACCTAGGAGTAGAAAGAACACTAATTCTACCAGAAGGAAGACTAGATTATTATCAAAAAGATATTGTTGAAAAATATCAAAAATTAAATAATAAAAATAAAGGAAGTTAAAAATGAACATATATCACTTATTAAATGAAATGCTAGACTATATCGAAACTCACCTAGAAGAAAAAATAGAATTCAAACAATTAGCTAAAATTACTGCAACAAACCAATATACTTTAGAAAGATTATTTAGACTATTAACAAACATAACACTAACAGAATATATTAGAAATAGAAGACTGTCTAGAGCAAGTTTCGATCTAATAGAACGTCATGAAAAAATCATAGATATTGCGATAAAATACCAATATGAAAATGCTACTTCTTTTTCTAGAGCGTTTGAGAAACTATATGGAATAAAACCAAGTCAAATCAGAAATAAACCACAAGGAATTAAAGATTTTCCAAAAATTATTTTTGAAGAAATTGATATCAATCAAAAACCATTCGAATACGACATTATAAAATTAGAAGAAATGACTCTTTACGGAAAAGGAATTAAAACAACAAAGGAGAAAATCTCAAAAGATGCTCCTACTTTCTTTCAACAAATGGAAAATACTTATCTAAAGAACTATGGAGACTTCGATTTTGGAATGGTCGTATATAAGAATCGATTTGAAAGTGATGAATTTGAGTATTGGGTACTTTCAAAGAAAAAGATTCCTGGTTTAAAACCATATAAAATTGAAAAAAATAGATATCTTTCTTTTAGAATTCATTCACAAAAAGCCAAAGAAATACAAAAATTATCAAAAGAATTTTATGCACAATTCATACCCACTTGTAAATACAAATTAAAGGAACTTCCAGAATTAGAATATTATCATGATCAAATTACTGATTTTTTAGTACCTATAGAAGACTGACAAAAATCATATAAGAAAAGTCAGTTTTTTTATTTTACTTTTTAGTAGGATTTAAAAAAGAGATGAATTTATATGAAAAAGGAAATGGAAATATTCTTATTAAAAGAAGAGCTAGAAAAAGAAAAATGGAATCAACTCATTCACCAAATCAATTTATATCAAGGTATTTTAAAAGCCTGGAAAATTGAAATTATTTGGGATAAAAATAAAATATATTATTATATAAAATTAAAATCACTACTTCCACCAACATTAAACAACTTAGAAGAATTTTCATTTAAAGAAAAAATAATAAATAAAGAAAAATTTAAAAAGAAAATAATCCCAAGCTATATAGAATTAGGAAAAAGTGCAGATCAAATATATGACTATATTAAAGTAAAAAAGAAAAAAGAATTATTAAAAATAGAAATAAAAATTACTCCACTAGTCTATAACAAATTTAAAAGTTCTATATTCTTAGTACTTAAAAATAAAAATAAAATCTATAGAAAAAAATTACTACTTGCTGTTCCAAGTACTATTTTGAATATCTCATTTAAGAAAAATCAAAGATTCTTTCATCATAAAATTTCTAAATATCTAGATTTACAAAAATCCATTCATCTTTTTGAAAACAAACAAGAATCATCTCTTTTAAAAATTGATACATTTCCCTACTCATATGAAGATCAATACTTAAATTTAAATAGTTTTTCATTTAACAAACATTCATTAATTGTAGGTTCTAGCGGTACTGGAAAATCAAAATTTATAAGTTCTCTAATACAAAAAATAAATAATTATCAACAAAAAGAATCCTTATATAAAGTCATGATAATTGATCCTCATGCATCCTTAGAAAAAGAATTAAAATATTTGAATAAATCAAAAACAATTAACTTTCAAGAAATGGAATCTAGTATCGATTTATTTTTAAATAATACAAAAAATACGATAGGAACAACAGAATTACTTCTTTCTTTATTCAAGAATCTCTTGGCAAACGGTTACAATTCAAAATTAGAAAGAGTACTAAGATACTCAATCAATTTATTATTAACTTGTCATAATTTTTCTTTTAATACACTAAGAAAATTATTATTAGAACTAGAATTTAGAAATAAAATATTACAGGATAATGAAGAAGTTCTTCCTATTCAAATTATTGAATTCTTTTTAACTGATTTCAATAATTTAAAATCAAAATCATATGGAGAAGCAATTTCTCCAATCATATCCTTTATTGATGAAATGCAATTGGTGCCTGTTTTTCAAAAGGAAATAAAAAACAATAATTTAAATTCTGTTTTAGAAAATAATTATCTAACTATTTTTTCTCTAGATAGAACAAAATTTGGAGATAAGATTACAAAAACAATTGCATCTCTACTAATGCAACAACTTTTAACAATTATTCAAACAAAAACTTTTAATGAACATTTAATTCTAATTGTTGATGAAGTCGCAGTTGTAGAGAATGTAATTTTAGAAAGACTATTATCAGAATCAAGAAAGTATGGATTATCACTAATAATCGCAGGGCAATATCTAAGCCAGGTAAGTAATAATTTACAAAATGCAATATTCGCAAACACTGTGAATTATTTTACTTTTAGAATATCTAAAATGGATGCCACCCTACTTTCTGATATGTTAGAGATGGAATTGGTAAATGAAAATACAAAAGAAAAAAAGATTCAATTATTAACAGAATTAGCAGATAGAGAATGTATCGCAAGAATTCAAAACAATGGAAAGTTAATTCCCGCATTTCGTGGAAAAACATTAGATTTCATTATAGATAAAAAGAAAGGTATATCAAAAAGTTACATTCACAATTTAAATATTTCGATAAATAGCTCGAATATTCAATATAAAAATATAAAATTAAAAAAGGAGATAATTTATGAATAATGAACAAGCATTAAAAATTGTAAATGAAATATTTCAAAGTGTATTTCGAAAAGAAAACTTTAGTACCTTAGACGAAATAAAAAGAAAATACGCATATGATATCAACCTCCCAATAGAAGTACAAGACTCTACAACTGGAGAAACTACCTGGACTGATACAAAAGAAATTAATAATAATTATATTACCCAAAAAAATATGGAAAGTAAGGATTATAAAGAAGGATGGATGATAGAGAAAAAGAATCTACAAAATATAAAAGATATTCTAGATATTTGGAATGAGATCAATTACAAAACAACGGAAAGGGTTTATAATTCAGATAACATTTCGCAAAGTGATACTTTATATAATTGTAATGATGCCTATAATTCTGTGAATTGTAGAGCATGTAATAAAATTATCTTTTCTGAAGGAAGTGGAGAAAGTGAATACCTTCTTGCATGTAAAAGAAGTGGCAATTGTAATTTTTGTATTAAAGTAGATGATTCAGGAACTTGTAGTAACAGTTATCATGTCATCTGTAGTAGTAAAATCAGTAATAGTCTATTTATACAAGATTGTTTTAATTTACATGAATGTATCTTTTGTGCACATATCGCAAATAAAAGATATTGTATCTGTAATATGCAATTAGAAAAAGAAGAATATTTTGTATGGAAAAAGAAAATTATTAACTGGATTTTAGAAATAGAAAAATAATAAAAAGAGACTACTTTATAAGTATAGTCTCTTATATTTTTTTATCTAATACTAGATTTTGTTAAGTTATCATATTCTTTTTGAACAGATTTTTGTTCTTCTAAGGTTAACTTTAAAGTCTTATTTGTGTTTATCGTTTCTTCTTCATTTTCCTTCAAGCTTTTTCTTTGACTTTTTTGATACTGTTCTATCCAATTTTTCAACCATAGATAATAAGCCAATACTTCTGTTGTTCCCAAAATAACCCCTACACCTATTCCACCAACCGTATATGGAGTATTATATTTAGTACTAGGTACAACATCATTAAAATCCTGATATGTTTCTGTAACATAGATTTGATTATCTGTTAAATATTTAGAATCAGAAACAGAAGCAGTAGATACTTCAATAGGATATTTCTTTACCAAATTGTTATAGTCAATTGTATCAGGAGTTAAATGGAAATTTTCATCTAATAAATCCTCTTCCGGTATTGTATAATCATAAACGATACCATTTCTAGAATAACTAGAACCAGAAATATTTTTCTTCCAAGGATCAAATATAGTAACACTAGCCACATAACTTGTATTTAATTCTTTATAGTCTTCTGAAGAAGAAATAACTTCTCCAGTATCCATATCTACAGTAGTAGTATATGTTTTTGTAAGTAATACCTTAGAAGATAAATTTTTTCCAATTTTATTACCAAAAAAAGGACAAGATAATGGAATCATAACAACAGGTACTAATGCTAAACTGAAAAGCACTTTTTTCACTTTAATAGCATTTCTACTAATTTTTAATCTTAATAAAGTCTCTGAGCATTTTTCAATATTTTGGCTCATAATTTCTAGTTTTCCCTTTAAAGATGCAATATGATTCTCTTTTTCTTGGACTAAAATTGCTTGTTTTTCTTCATATTCTCTAGCTTCCTTCACACGAGATGAAATTTTCTTATCACGAATAGCGCATTCATGAATTGTAGAAGCATCGACATAATCTTCTTCTAGAGATCCCCTATACTCTGAAATATCAATAAATTCTCGAATTTTAGAAGCCAAGTGTTCTCTTAAATAATCACTGTTTGTTTCTTGAAAGGCAATCAACAATTCATCTTTACCAATAAAACTTAATGTTTTTAACGAATTGAATAAAATTTTTATAGATTGATCTAAAAGATCTGTAAATTGATGAATTTTATCATCATTTTTTGTATTCACAATCATAGACATAAGGCGTTTATTTTTCTCTATATAATCATCCACTAGAACTGTCTTATCCTTACGAAAAATGTTTTTTGTATCCTTTTTAATATCATTTGAAATATCACTTAATTCTTTATAAATATTATAAATAATTAAATCATTTGAAAAATCTGACAATTCATTTGCAAGAGAAATATATCTTGTATCAACACCAAAGCTTCCACATTTTTCCTCTTCTTCTGTTAATACTTCATTTTTAGGAATTCTTTTAGATATTTTCAAATATTTATCGTATAATTCAGAATATCCCCTACTATCCATAATAGATTCTAAATTTTTTAAAATTCCTTTTATATTTTCATTTGTTGTATAAATTCTTGCTAATGTTGGATTTGTTAAATCTGCTCTCATATAAAATAACCCCCAATCAATTGAACTGTATTTTAACATAAAATATTAATTTTGGCAATAATATTTCAATAAACAGACCACCTTTATTTAGTGGATTTTCCTTGTCTTTTTTGAATTTTTATGCTATTATATTAGCAATTTTAGTAAAAAGGGGGAAATTTATATGTATAGAAGAGATTCTGATAAAATTCCTTTTCTTATCATTCCCTATGTATTAGGGGCAGGATTATTTATTGGAGGTATCCTTGCTGTTCCACATGAAGAGCAATGCGATATAACATCAACTTATCATGTTCATCTTTATACAAAAGATATTGGAAATGTAAGAATTGAAAAATGGCTACAGAAAGAGAATGATACCTTTTCTTATGTAAAACATGATGATTTTCTTCCAGTAACAAGTTTTGATTTAGAAGTGTATGATAAATTAGATGATTATAGTTTATTTGAAGGAATTGAAAATATCGATTATATTCATTATCAAATAAGAAATAATCGTGATTATATGAAATTTTACTATCACTATGAAGAATCACATACAGAAGAAGATGAAGATGGAAATAAAAAAACAGTTACTGAAACACATGAAGGATGGTCTACAAATCCTAGATATAGAGGAGTTACTGGAAAAACTAGAGTTTACCATACAAGATATTATGCCTATAAGCTAATTCAGAAAGATGATAAATTAGAACTTGAGAAAAGTCCTAGTGTAGATGATGTTAGAACCATACTTAATGAATATCCGTATGTTGGTGAAAATACAACCCAAGAGGTTACAGAGATATTCTATTTTTCATCATTTGAACTTCCATATTTAAATTTAGAAGAATTTGATCCTTTCTATACACCCACTGTGGAAGATAATCCACTAGAAAATAATACCGAAGATAAAAATGTAAAAATGATGGAAAAAACATATCGGTAAAAATTTATTAACAAAAAAATGCATAATCAAATATGCATTTTTTTATGGAATTTATAAACAGATTAACCCTTTTATTACAATAATTCAATAACTTTTTTTAATACATCCCCATACTTAGTAAGAGCTGTTTCTCCCTTATTAACCAAGAAGTCCTTTAGTTCTACTTCTTTTACTTCTTCTACCATTTTATGATTTTCACCGTGAATAATTGTAGCTGAAATACTTCCCTGTTCTATTTCAAATAAATGAAGAGCCTCTTTTGCATTTACTTTTACAATACCGATCACCTCATTCGGATCATAGTTAAACTTAGAAATATCACCATCAAATAAATAAACATAAACATTAGCAAATGCACGATCACGAAACATAGTACCATCTTTGTTCTCTCTATCTAATTTAAAATGAACAACATCTACAAGTTCAGCTTTTTCATAATCAATTGTAAGACCAATTTCTTCTCTAATTTCACGTCCAAAAGCTTCTTTTACAGTTTCGCCTGCTGATACGTGACCAGAAGCAGTCGTATAAAAAGTTTGTTCTTCCTTACGAATTTGAAAATAAACATTCCCCTCTTTATCATATAGCCAGCAATGTACTGTATTATGCCATAGAGCATTTTGATGAACATAATTTCTTGGTTGTTTTCTAAAAAATTACCTTTCTCATCATATGTATCTAAATATTCCATATTTCAATACCTCCTTAATAAATATTCATAATATGCACCCTAACTTTTCTTTATAAAATCAACTATTTTTTCATAACTCTTTATACAATCAAAAATAAGAAGCATATCAATTTTAAAAAGAAAAAAAGACCCATACGGGTCTTAAATACATACATGGTGGGCTGTTAGGGATTCGAACCCTAGACCCACTGATTAAGAGTCAGTTGCTCTACCAACTGAGCTAACAGCCCATGCATAAAAACTAAATTAAATTTAATTTACTTGTTAAGTATAACATAATGTATTAAAAAAATAAATACCTAAAATTTAGTTTTTCAACAAAAAATTCAAAAATATAATCAAAAAAAGGAATAAATAAATTATCCCCTAATACATTTTTGAAAATCATTCCCACGCTCTTCAAAATTTTTATAAAAACCATAACTAGCAGCAGCTGGTGACAATAGACAAATTTTGCTTTTCTCTGTCCACATTTTCGCAATATTAACAGCATCTTTCATATCAGAAGCAAGAAATATCTCCTTAGAAGATTTTTTTTCTTGAAATATTTTAAAAATACGACTAGAAGTTGCAGGTAATAATACAATATTTTTCACATCACTAGAATTCAAATATTCGACTAAAGGAGTATAATCAAGTCCTCTATCCATTCCACCAATAATAATAGTATTTACATTTTTCAAAGCATCAACTGCATAAATAACAGATGGAATACTAGTGGCAATACTATCATCATAAAAAGAAATATCATCATAAGTTCCAACATATTCTAATCGGTGAGATAATCCTTTAAACGATGTTATACAGGAAATTGCCTGTTCTAAATTCAAACCCAAAATTTCAATTATTGTTAAACAAACAAGAATATTATATAAATTATGAATTCCTTTCAAATTAGTTAAAATATTAGAAATAGGAATCAAAATATTTTTATTAGAAATTTGAATATAAAGATTATCTTTATCAAAGAAAAAACAATCTCTATTTTCATTTTTTCCATAAGATAGAACATGTCCAGGACAAGAAGAATAATCTCCTAAATAAAGAGAATCACCCAATATAATATAATCATTACTTTTTTGATGTAAATAAATATTTTTCTTTGCATTCACATATTCATTCATTGATACATAATGATCTAAGTGCTCTTCATAAATATTTAAAATGGCAGAAATATTAGGAGAATTTCTCATGTATTCTAATTGATGGCAACCAAGTTCTAGTATACAAATAGTATCCTCATTTAATTCATCTAAAATATCAAAACATGGAATCCCAATATTCCCAACAAAAACAACATCCTTATTCAAATTTTTTAACATATGATATAAAAGACTAGATGTGGTACTTTTTCCTTTCGTACCGGTAATTCCTATTGTCATATTTGTACAAAACCTTAAAAACAAATCTGTTTGACAAGTTATTCTTTCTTTGACCTTAGAATTCAAACATTCTTTAATAACAACACCCGGACCTTTGATAATAATATCATAATCCTGACATACAGAAAGATAATGATTACCACTATATAGAACTACATTAGTATCATTTAAAACATTACTATCAGTAATCTCATGAATATCAGAGATACCTATCATTATATCTTTATCACAACTTCTAATAAAATGATATGTGGATTTTCCTTCTAACCCAAAACCAAGCAATAATATTTTTTTATTTTTTAAATAATCATATATTCTATCTTTCATCTAAATCACCTAATAATAATAATAAATAACAATCTGGAACAAAATGCTCATGATTAAAATAACTCTCTACTTTTTCTTTTGGCAAAAAAGAATATTTTTTACTTACATATTTATTTAAAAGATAAGGATGTTCATCTTTCTTTAATATCAAAGCCTGTTGCAAAGAATAATTAATTTCCATTTTAGTTCCAACACACTCAAATGGCTTCATACTATCATCTTCTATTAACCCAAAAAAATCTTTTTCTAAAGAAGAATCATCTAATAAATCATGGTCAAATATTGTTAATAATTCATCTTTACTTAAATACGGATACAACATTATATAAACATATAAACATTTAGAGCAATGGTTACACCAAGCATTTTTTTTAGTACCTCGATTGCAACTTCTAAAAACACTTAAATATTGCTTATGCTTTAAAAATTCCTGAACAATTCTATACTCATTCCAAGGACGAAGCAAGCTAAAATAATAAATATCTTTATTTAAATACCTGCAACAATACTCTCTGAAATCTTTTTCATACTCATAGCTTTTAGAATATTGATGATTAATATTTTTTCCCTCAAAATTACCCTCATTAGCACTTGCCTCATTAGATAAAACAATATACTTTTTATTTGTTAAGTATGCCATAATTAAACTAGCCATAGATAAACAAGCAGAAAAAGGAATATGTCCATTTAAATACCCTTGTTCATTTAGTTTTAGAATTTGTAAATCTAAATTACACTCAAATGTTGTAATATCATCACTGTTATAACCAGCAACACAAATAGAATCATACCCAGCTTTGTTTTTAGGATATAAGTTTCTTTCAAACATAAAAGTTTTATTATCAATTTTATACTCTTTTAACAATTCTAAGGTAACAATTGAATCTTTCCCACCACCAACTGGGATTAAATTACCAGAATAATCATCATCAATATTTTCTATATCAAATTTCTTAGTACCTTCTACTCTAAAGAAAACAAATTCATCAAAATTCAAATAAATATTATTATTATAAAAGTACTCTCCTAAACCGTTATATAAAACTTTTTTAAAGAAATAGATCTGATTTTCATTTAGAAACATAGGTCGAATAATAATTTCTTTAGAACAAGTCAATTTATAATAATTCATCAAATCAAATAATCCATACTGAAAAAATAAATAATCTAGATATTCATAATTAATTTTTTTATTTGTAATATTACTCTTCAATATTTTAATACTTGGATGAAAAACAAGTTCATTCAGTATATAAGTATAGGTTACTGTAAATTCAGTATCACTTTCTTCCACCTTATAAGAATCATAAATAAATTGTTTATATTCTTCTCTCAGTTTTTCAAACATATCTATTTCCTCCAGATCAACAATACCATTTTACCACAATAATTTTATACC
>CATLHA010000026.1 GCA_949948745.1 uncultured Caryophanales bacterium | reverse complement strand
TTATAAAAAATATTAAAAAGTTTGTAAAAAAACAGTTTAAAAAACTTTACATAAGAAAACCTCTGAAAAAAATCAGGGGTTTGTCTACAGTCTGAAAAGCACTAAGTGCTTTTTATTTTGTATCTTGACAATTGTTATATACTGTTATATATTAAATATAACAGTGGAGGAAATATGAAGATTATTATAAGTAATAGTAGTGCAGTTCCTATTTATGAGCAAATAAAAAATGCCATTATTAGTCAAATTATGAATGGAGAACTGGAAGAAAATGAAAACATTCCCTCAATTCGTTCCCTGGCACAAGATATTAGAATTAGTGTAATGACAATAAAAAAAGCCTATGACGAATTGGAACAAGAGGGTTATATTGTTACAAGACAAGGAAAAGGAAGTTTTGTAGCAGAAAAAAATAAAGAATTAGTAAAAGAACAAGCAAAGAAAAATATTGAAGAGCATATGGAAAAAATAATAACCATCGCAAATAAATTCAATATAGAAAAAGAAGAAGTTTTAAGTTTATTTCAATTTTTAATGGAGAGTGATAATAATGAAAAATGCAATAGAAATTAAGGACTTAGTAAAAAGGTATGATAATAAATTTGAATTAGGAAAGATAGATTTAAAAATACAAAGTGGAACCATTGTTGGTTTAATTGGTGAAAATGGGGCAGGAAAAACAACTCTAATTAAATCACTTTTAAATATTCTTCATATCGATGAGGGGACAATCAAAGTATTTGATAAAGATTATAAAAAAGAAGAAGCAATAATTAAAGAAGATATTGGTGTAGTTCTAGATAATATGTTTTTACCAGAAATTATATATGTAAAAGATATTAACTCTATTATGAAAGATATCTATAAAAATTGGGACACTGATTTATTTTTTCAATATCTAAAAGATTTTCAAATTGATATGAATAAGCAAATAAAATCTTTATCAAAGGGAATGAGAAAAAAAGTAGAAATTATAACAGCACTATCCCATCATCCAAAGCTTTTAATATTAGATGAAGCAACAAGTGGGCTAGACCCAGTAGTGAGAAATGAAATCCTAGATATATTTTTAAATTTTATTTCAGATGAAGAACACACGATTCTTTTATCAACCCATATTACAAGTGATTTAGAACATATTGCAGATAATATTGTTTTTATAGATCAAGGGAAGATTGTATTAGACGATACTAGAGATAATATTATGGATAATTATGGTGTTTTAAAGTGTGATATTGAATATTTCAAAAACATAGAGAAAGAAGATATTATTTCTTACAGAAAAGGAAAATATAACTATGATATTTTAATTAAAAATGTAAGTAAAATGTCAAAAAAATATAAAAGTTGTATTATAGATAAGGTAACATTAGAGGATATGATGGTATTAATGATAAAGGGGGAAAAATAATGTTAGGTTTTATTAAAAAAGATTTATTAATGGTAAAGGGAAATCTAAAAACACTCGCTATTATATTCATTGTATTTTCCATTATGGCAATGAATGGAAATGGAGAATTTACTTTTATTCCAGCATTTCTTAGTGTAATGATTATGATGACAACATTTAGTTATGATGAATACAACAAAACAAATGCCTTTGTAATAGCGCTTCCAAATGGTAATAAAAATGTTGTAAAATCAAAATATCTTGCTACTTTACTCATTGCATTTGTTTCCATTTTATTAACATTTATAATTTCAATAATCGCAGGATATATACAAAAAAATTTAGATATAGAAAGTATCTTATCTACACTTTTAGGATGTTTTGTAGGAATTGTACTTATACAATCTATCCTATATCCATTTATTCTCAAGTATGGAATAGAAAAAAGTAGAATTGGAATATTTGTAGGTATATTCGGTATTAGTGGAATCTTATCTTTATTGTTAAAAAGTGGAATTCATATAGAAATTTCAGAATCTATTATTAGTTTTTTTAACAATTATGGGATTATAATCCTAGTGCTTGTTACAATGACAATTCTCTATATATCTTATAAAATATCAGAATCTATTTATTTAAAAAAAGAATTTTAGTAATTAGAAAAATGCAAAAAGTAAATCCGACAATAGAAGATTTACTTTTTTTTATAGTATAATATCATGTGGGTAGGAATTATTTAATGAAGATTTAAAACTAGCAGAATCTAGTGAGTTTAAAAATGATTCAACAAATCAATCATTTACTTACTATGATCCAATCTAGATGGACTAGTATGACAAATAAGAAAAAATATGTGTGGGTTAAAAAATTGAATGAGGTTGAAGAAAAAGAAGAAATCGTAGTAGAAAATATGGTATATGAAATTAAAGGTAAGCAAGTTATGTTAGATACAAAAATATCTGCAACCAAATGTCATGGCAATTATTATGCCAGCATGGTAACATACTTTGATATTGGTTTGCCAATATCAGTGTATTATAATTTTGCAGACGCGTCTGCAAAAATTGAAAGGATGATTATATTATGATAGGTGAAAAAATAGAAATTACATTTAAAGAAAGTGTTAAGAAAATTATTGAAAAAATAGAAACTTCTCAACTAGAAATATTTCAAAATGCTAATCAAAGTATATTAGAATTATATTTCTTTATTGGAAAAATTATTGAAGATAATATAGAGTGGGGCAATAAATTTATTGATGAACTATCAATTAGTTTAAAAATAAAATTCCCAAAAGCAAAAGGTTATTCTCCTAGAAATCTTCGTAATATGAGAAAATATTATTTGTCAGTAAAAGATAATAAAGAACTAAAAGAACTTTCTTATAAAATACCTTGGTCGCATAATACAATAATAATGGATCGTATAAAAGATGATGATAAAAAGGTATGGTATATTAAAGAAACCTATAATAATGGATGGAGTTATGATTATTTAGAAATTCAAGTAAAGAGAGATGTTTATAAAAGACAGGTTTTAGGAGAAAAGCCAAACAATTTCAAATTAACATTGCTTAAACCTCAAAGTTCTTTAGCTAAGGAAATTATGAAAGATCCATATATATTTGACGTTGGAGAGTTAAAAGAAAGCTACGTAGAAAAAGATATAGAGAATGCTTTAATTGATAAAATTAAAATAACATTATTAGAATTAGGCAATGGCTTTAGTTTTATTGCTAATCAATATAGAGTAGTTGTTAATGATGATGAAAATTATATAGATTTATTATTTTATCATACTAAATTACATTGCTATATTGCTATTGAATTAAAAAACAAAAAATTTATGCCAGAATATGTAGGAAAAATGAATTATTATCTTTCAGCATTAGATGATACTTTGAAAACAAAATATGATAATCCATCCATTGGAATTATTTTAGTTAGAGATAAAAATAAATTAAATGTGGAATACGCATTAAGAGATATTAATAAGCCAATAGGAGTAAGTTCATATGAATTAGCAGAATATTTACCTATAGAGATTATAAATAAGTTGCCAACTGAAGATGATTTAAATCTTCATATCGATATAAAAGATTAATGTCATTTGGTAGATACAAGAAATCTGGCTATGCTTTACAAAGCAAAAACAAAGAGGATAAATGAGGCTGTTTCTAGAAATAGTCTTAAATTTCCTGATAGATTTTGTTTTAAAATAAGTGAGAAAGAATATAATTTTTTGAAGTCGCAAATTGCGACTTCAAAAGGTGGTTCAAGAAAAGGACATACAGCTTTTACAGAAGAAGGGGTTGCCATGCTTGCAACAGTATTAAAATCAGATGTAGCGACTAAGGTTAGTATAGCAATAATGGATGCCTTTGTATCAATGCGCCATTACATTAATAGTAATCTACTAGAACAAAAATATATTAACAATCAAGTCATGAAAGATACTGAAGATATAAAGCTTCTTCAAGAGTCATTTTCTAAATTCGAAGAAAAAAACAAATTAGTGATATTTATTTTAATGGTCAAATATATGATACATATTCTAAAATATATGAAATATTTAGCAGTACAAGAGAAAGTTTGATAATAATAGATAGTTATGCTGATAATACCATATTAACATTATAAAAAGTAATCATTAAACCTTAAAAATAAGCAAGTCTATTTCATAAGAAGATTTGTTTTTTTAAATATTTTTTAAATAATTGTGGTATGATGAATAGTAGTATGTAAAAACGAATAATGGAGTGAAACAATATGAAAGAAAATAAAATAATTATTATTACAACTGTATTTAATTTTGTTGTAGCTATCTTAAAACTATGCGCAGGAATTTTCTTTTCCTTTTCTACTTTAATTGCAGACTCTATACAGTCATTTATAGATTTTATTACAGATATAACAAGCTTAATCGCAAATAGAATAGGAAAAAGAAGAGCAAATAAAAAATATCCATTCGGTTATGGACAGGTTTATTATATAGCAAATCTTTTTACAGGCTTTTTATTATTTTTAATTGGAATATTTATTTTATATCAATTTTGTTTTTTTAAAGGAAAATTTGCACCAAATACGACTCTAGTAATTATACTTTTTATAATTTTATTTTTAAAACTCATTGTCATAACTTTATTACAACATTATGGAAAGAAATTTAAAAGCGAATTAATGATTGAAGCTTACAAAGAATCAAAAGCAGATTTTATATCTACTTGTGTAGTTTTAGTAATCATGGCAATTACTTTTTTCGAAAAATATATACCAAGCTATATAAATATTGATAAGATTGGTAGTTTAGGTATAGCGATTTATGTATTTTATGTATCTATAGTAATGATTGTATCTAATATTAGAGGTATTCTTACAAATGATGAAGAAAATCATGAAATAAGAGAAGATATTATAACTGAATTAGAAAAAATAAAACAAATAGAAGTAAAGAAAGTTCGAATTATAAAAATGGCAACATACTATAATGTGTTTTTACAAATAGTTGTAGATGGGAACTTAACAATCAAGAAATATCTTTTACTCGAAAAAAGAATAAAGGCTCATTTAAGAATGATAAATAAAGAAATTAGATTTATAGATATAGAACCAGTAGAAGATTAGAAAAGGTATGACTAAAATATGCAAAAAGAATTATTATTAGAAAATATAGATAAAATTCATACAACAGAAATGGGAATAGATAGAATTAAGAAAAATTTAAAAATAGAAACAGAGGATGTGGTAGAGTATTGTAAAAATAAAATAAGAGATTCAAAATGTAATATCTATAAACAAGGAAAAAATTGGTACTGTGAAATCGATAGTATTAAAATAACAATTAATTCTTATAGTTATACAATTATTACAGCACATATCATTCACTAAATTATAATATTTAAGTGAAGTAAATGGATAGAGTACTTCTAGTATTTCCTCCAAAATATGATCAAAGAAAATCAAAATGCAACTGAAACTTGGTAGAATCTTAAAATAAAAAGACATATGATGAAAGAGAAAAGGAGGAATTATCTAATGAAATTTGGAGATAATTTAAGAAATTTACGAAAATCAAAGAAAATGTCACAAGAGCGGCTTGCGGAAATTATAGGAGTATCTAGACAAAGTGTATCAAAATGGGAAACATCAGAAAGTTATCCTGAGATGAATAATATTTTAGAATTATGTAAAATATTTCATTGTCATATCAATGATTTAGTGAATGATAATTTAATTGACATCGATTCATTAGATGAAGAAATTAAAATGAGTGTTGTGAAATTAAAAAAAGAAAAACAAAGAAAGATGAAATGTTTAAGTAAGATTATTTCTATTATAGCAAAAATAGGGAAGATAGCTTGCTTTATCGCAATTCCGCTTGTGATAGTAACGATGATAATTACACCATTTTTTATTAACAATATCGATTACAAAAATGATGAGATTATCTGGAATGGTAGCGAAAAAATTGTTTTAGAGCATGAAAATAATAAAATTGCTCTTAAGATTAATGGTACCCTAATTGCAGATAGTGATGAAGAAATATTAAATACAAAAGTACTAGATATTTTTAAAGATAACTCAAAACCAGTAATCATTGGAACAATAGAAGTAGGCTTTTTATCACTTTTAGTAGCTCTATATTTTATGGCAACAATTCTAAAATGCTTATCCCAATTATTTGATAACTTTTATCAGGGAGAGACACCATTTACTTTAGAAAATGTTGGATACATCAAAAAGATGGCTTGGCTTATGATAATTACCGTAATCTTATCAAATATTGGAGAAGTAATATTTAATTGTCTAGTTACTGGTGGATTAGATTTGGATATTGAATTATTTGATATGGTAGAAATATTATTCCTATTTAGTTTATCCTATATCTTTGAATATGGATATGAAATACAATTAGACTCTAAGGGAAAAATGTACGACAATGAATAAAAAAGAATTTATTACAAAGTTAAGTGATGTAACAGGTTATCAATTAGAAGAATGTGAGAAAATTAACCGTATTTTAGAATCTCAATTCTTTCTGAGTCAAAAAGGAAAACAGCTTGTAATAGAACAATTGATAGAACAATTAAAAATTTCAGAAGAAAATGCTAATGTTCTCTATAATCAATCCATAGAAATTATTAAAAATGAAATAAAAAACAAATGGAAGCATCCATTTCGTTCTAATAAAAAAGATAAATAGTAAAATAGATAAATATTGTTTATCTTTTTTTCATGCTATAATAGATATGTAATAGATGAGGTGACATGATAATATGGATCAAGAAAAAATTGGAAAGTTTATCAAAGAAATCAGAAAAAAAGAAAATCTAAGTCAACAAAAATTTGCTGAAAAATATGGAGTTACTTATCAAGCAGTCAGTAAATGGGAAAATGGAAAAAATATTCCAGATCTTTCAATACTAAAACAAATGTGTATGGAATATAACATGAACTTAGATGATTTTCTAGAAACAAGAAACATAGAAAAAAAGAATTTAACAAATAGAAAAGGAATACTTGTAATAGGTATCTTATTAGTAGTTATTATTCTTTTTAGTATTTTAATCTTTAATCATAAACATGAAAATAACTTTGAATTTAAAACTCTATCTTCTAGCTGTGAGAATTTCAATTTATACGGAAGTATCGCTTATAATGATAATAAATCATCTATTTATATTTCAAATGTTACTTATTGTGGTGGAGAAGACAATCATCTATATAAAAAGATAGAATGTGTTTTATATGAACAAAACAATAAAACAAAGACAGAAATTAGTAAGTATAATTATGATAAAAAGAAAATGATTACTTTAGAAGAATTTTTAAAAGATATAAATTTTAAGGTTGATAACTATGAAAAAACCTGTAAAGTATATAAAGAAAATTCATTACATTTAGAAATTGAAGCAACCGATAAAAATAATAAAGTAACAACTTATAAAATTCCATTAAAATTAAAAGATAATTGTGAAAGATAAATCTCAACTTCTAGTTGAGAAAATTCAACTTCCATTTGATTGAAACTAAAAAATAAGATAGGTACAATGAAAATGGAGGAGATAAGTAGAATGAAAAAGAAAAATATTATAATTACAGGAATTACATTAACTATTCTAATCATAGCAGGAGTATTCTTTCTTTTAAATGGAAATAACAAAAAAGAAGAATCTAAAGACAAGATAGATCATGAAAAATTTGCAGAAGAATATAAAGAAGTATCTAAAGATAATGTATTTATTTATAAAGATGTGGATGAAATTATTAAAATCATGAGTCATGGAACAGCAGTTGTTTATCTTGGATATCCAGAATGTCCTTGGTGTCAAGAATATGTAAAATATTTAAATGAAACAGCGAAAGAAGTAGGTATTGAAAAAATCTATTATTGTAATACAAAAAAAGTAAAAGAAGAAGCAATGGATAAATATCATGAATTAATTTCTATTTTAGATGGACATTTACAATATACAGATGAAGGAGATCAATGGATTTATGTTCCTAATGTATCTTTCCATATTAATGGAGATATTATAGGAAATGACTATGAAACTTCAAAAGATACTCATGGTTTAAAAAATCCAAAAGATTATTGGACAAAAGAAGAAATCAAAGATTTAAAAAATACTTTAACAAAATATATGGAAGAAGTTCTATCTGCAAGTAATGTATGTACAGACTGTAATAAATAATGAAAGATAAATTATAAAAGAAGTAAGTGATTCCACTTTTTTTATAATTTTTTCTTTTTTTGAAACTTTTCTTGAAAAAAATACGACAATGATAATGAGGTGAACAAAATGATGAGTCAAGAAACCTTGAATTTATTTGATGAACTATATTATGAAACATACCAAGATGTCTTGAAGTATGTAATTATAAATTGTTCTAATATGGAAGATGTAAAAGATATTATTCAAAATGTTTATTTAGAAGTTTTAAATAAAATAGAAAAAAATAGTTCAATAATTAGTAAGGCATATATTCTAGGAATTACTAAAAATAAAGTAAAAGATTATTATAGATTTCATTATAAAAATAAAATAATCTCCCTTTTTACTAAAATAAAAGAACAAGAAAATATAGAATTAATAGATACAATCACTTCAGATATAGATATAGAAAAAATAATCTTAAAAGAAGAAAATATAAAATTCATCTGGAACTATTTAAAGAAAAATACAATAACATCTAAAATATTTTACCTTTATTATTATTTAGATTATTCTATAAAAGATATTTCAAAAGAGTTAAATATTAGTGAATCAAATATTAAAAATCATTTATATAGAACATTAAAAAAATTGAATAGTTTAATGAAAGGATAGTGTATGTAAATGTCAAATAAAAAAATAATAAATAAAGTGTTTGATCAAGAATTTGACATAGATACTATGAGAAATCAAATACTTTTAAAGAAGAAAGAAAAAGAAAAAAACAGTAGATTTAAAGTACTAAAATATGTAATACCAGCATGTATGATAGGAATTATTAGTGGACTATTAATTTTTAATAATACTGAGTCAAAATTAAGTTCTGATTATAAAGAAGAACAGAAGTATAAAAATTATATTGTAGTAAATAAATTAGATAGTTTAGGAGCTACTAGACTAGATGCAGATATAAAACAAATGTCAACAGATAAAGTGACTATTCCTTGGCTTAAAAATTTAACAGAAAGAATAAATATTCCAAGTGACTTAGATAAAAGTAATACTTATGCGATTTATACAAGAAAAGACCAAAACAGTGATTATAATAATTTAAATTGTCATGTATATAACTATTTTAATGAAGATAGTTATAAAAATATTCGTATCGCTTTTTCGGAAGTTAAGAAGCCAATAAGGGATTATCACTTTAGTGAGGAAAGTGCAAAAAAGTCTAATATAAATAATACCGAATTATTTATATATCAATATGAAAATATTTATTTTACAGAATTTAAATACAAAGACTATAATTTTGATATTGAGACTAATGATATTTCTATTGAAGAGTTAAAATTATTATTAGAATCTATTTTGAGACAATAGATTAAGTATGAAAACTGTGGTATGATATTGATATAAAATAAGTTAGCTACTGTGATAAGATGAAGTGGAAAGTAAAGGAGAAATAAAAAATATGAAAAAGAAGATAGTTATTGGTGTTTCAGCTACAATATTAATTCTGGCAATTAGTATAACTACTATATATAAATTAATTGAAAGTAATGTAATGAATAGAGAAAATTTCAAGTTTAAGGTTCTAGATAAGAATTCAAATCCAGTAGATACAGTAACCCATGAGAAAAATAATCAGAGTTATTCAAAAGTAATAGAACATATAAAAATTGAACTATCAATTCCAAAAAAGTGGAACTATGAAGAATTAGCAAAAGATGAAGAAAATGATACGTACAAATATGCCTTAAAACTATATAAAGAAAATAGCAATCAATATGCAGTAATATATTTTTATAATAATCAATTTGGTGTTTGTGGTACAGGAAGAACTTCAGAAAATATAATTTTAAATAATGGAAAGGAAGCAGCTATTGGGTATTGTGATGGTAATAGCAATTGGAGTGATATTTCTTTCTATGATAATAAAAATATAGCAGTAATAAATCACAACTTAACAAATAAAGATGCCAAAGAAGCAATAGAGTTTATCAAAACGATAAATCTTACAGAAGATAATGAAAGTGAAGAAGAACATACAAACTAAAGGAGTCTAAAAAAGGTGATAGGAATGAAAGGAAGAATGTTAACAATTCTATTATGTGGGATTATAGTATTAGGTATTACCAGTTGTGGAAGTACAAAAAATGAATTTGGTATAGGAAATAAATCTGATATAAAAATTTCACAAAATGATGTTACAATGTCTATTAAAAATGGAACATTAACAAATACAAGTGCTACTTTAATTTTAACGAATCATAGTGATAAAAAATTCCAATATGGAAATCCATATGAAATAGAGATTAAAAAAGATGGAGAATGGCATAAAATAAATGCCGAATTATATTTTACTATGCCTGCTTTTCAACTTTCAGCAAAAGAAAGTAAAGAAATTGAACTTAATTGGAAATATGGATATGGAAAACTTGAAGATGGAACTTATAGAATTATAAAAGGTATTGATTATGAATATGAAGAAGGAAAATATGAATCCTTTAATGTAACTGTTGAATTTACTATTGGAAAAAAACAAGATGATACAAAAGATAATGAAAACAATTTAGATTTTTATATTACAAAACCAGAAATTCACAATGATATTAGATTTAATGATTATTATATGGAAGATAATCGTACAATTTATCTAGCAGGTAATCTTGAAGAATTTTACATTAAAGAAAAAGATAAAGAAATTACATTAAAAACTTATTTATCAACCGCATACCAAACAATTGATGATGGAATAAAACATATTACTGATCAATTAGAATTAAAAAACACTTTACGAGATGGAGGAACAAAAATCTATAAATCAAAAGAAAAAGATATTACAATAATCGTATGTAACACTACTAAAAATGATAAAAATATATTGATTGGAGATTATTCTATGAAGTATACTGAGGGAGATTGTAGAAACTAAAAAAATTACAATCTATTGAAAGGATGAATATGAGAAAAATATATGCTATAAGACAAATTGTTGTATCTTTGATGGCTTTTGTATTTCTGATTTGGGCTTTCTTTCAAAATGCACTATGGGCAAAAATAATTATCATTCCATTTTTAATATGTTCATTCGCTATAATGATGGAAAAAATATTCTTAATAATAAATAAAACGAAACCATCCAATCTTTTTAAATACATATTCCGCATAAGTATTTTTGTTTATATTTTTTGCTTTTTATTATTCATGGTCTATTATTCTATAGAAAATAAAAACTATTCAATTTTAATAATCGCCATAGTATTTATAATGTTTTCTATACATTTTTTTAAAAAATCATTTTTTAATAATAAATAAAGATTACAATTTATGAAGCAAATCAAAGATAGTAGAAGATTTGCTTTTATTATAGTATAATAATTCATATCAATAGAATATGCAAATTTGTAAGGAGAGTATATATGGTAAGGAAAAAATTAACATCAGATAATTTATATGAGAGAATCATTACTTTAACAATAATATTTCTCCTAGTATTTTTTGGAATAACAATATTAAGTTATTATTTATTACAGAAGGATTTTTATTAGATAAAAATAATAAAACTAATTTTGATACTTCAATGAATGTTATGATATGTACTTTTCAAATATTTGCTTGGAATATGCTTAGCGTTGTAGCCATATTGATTAGTAGTTTATTCAGTAAGAAAAACAACGATAAACAAAAATATTTATCATTATCGTATTTTGTGTTTTTTATAGTATTGGTATCACTAGCAGCGATAACATTAGGTACTTAGTTTTATAGTTAATACAGAATCCGTACCTTTATTTAAAAGAATTATTTCTATGTTTAATGTAACTGAGAGAACAGGGTTGGTTTATTTTATTAATAACATGTGCATTAGCAAATAAATCATTAATAATGACTATGAAAAATAAAACTATAACAAGAAATATAAAAGATGTAAAATGGAATAAAAAAGAAATAATATGCGTATTATGCGGATTATTCTTATGTTAATAGCAGCATTTATCGAAAGTAGAAAAATTATAGAATAAAACTAACAAACTTTAATTTAGGAGTGTGAAAATTATGAGAGATGCAGAAAAAACTATTGGAAAAATGATTGATAAACAAAGTATTTGTTATATAAGTTCTATAGATAAAGAGGGATTTCCAAATACAAAAGCAATGTTAAAACCTAGAAAAAGAAATGGAATAAAAGAAATTTATTTTTCTACCAATACATCTTCATTAAAAGTACAATCATTTAAAGATAATCCAAAGGCTTGCGTCTATTTTTGTGACAAGAGATTTTATAGAGGAATCATGCTTAAAGGGACAGTAGAAGTGTTAGAAGATGATGAATCCAAAAAAATGATCTGGCAATTTGGAGACACTTTGTATTATAAAAAAGGGGTGACAGATCCAGATTATTGTGTATTGAAATTCACTTCTATCTCAGCAAGATATTATAGTAATTTTAAATCAGAAGATATAGAAATATAATAATAAATAGTAATTTGAAAGTGAGATGATATTATGGCTAATGAAAATAAAAAAGATTTTAATGTTATGATGAATAATAATAAGGATATGCCTAAAACACAAATTGTTATAGATGAAAAAACAATAAAAAAATATGGTGGGACTAAAATGTTTTTTGCACCACCGATTTATTATAATGAGTTAATGAAAAAAGTACCAAAAGGGAAACTGATAACTGTTAGTCAAATGAGAGATTATTTAGCAAAACAAAATAATGCAGACTTTACTGATCCAATGACAGCAGGAATATTTGTGAATATAGTTGCTTGGGCGAGTTTCCAAAGAAACGAAGATATTACACCATATTGGAGAACTTTAAAATCCGATGGCGAATTAAATGTTAAATATCCTGAAGCAATAGAATTACAAAAAAGATTGCTTGAAGAAGAAGGACATACAATTATCTCAAAAGGAACAAAGAATATAAAATACTATGTTAAAGATTATGAAAATAGTTTAATAAAACTATAATTCAAATTATACTCTATAGAGCAGATTGTGTTTATGGTTTGTTCTTTTTTTGTTATAATTAAGAAGGATAATTTGATACAATTCATTACTAATAACTTAATGTCAAAGACTTTTGACAGACAAAAATATTTCTTTCTTATAAAATGTAATTGGAGGTGCAAAATGAATGTTGGAGCAAGAATAAAAAAATATAGAGAAAAGCAAAATGTTTCACAAGAGGAATTAGCATTAAAAGTATTTGTTTCAAGACAAACAATATCTAATTGGGAAACAAATAAAAGTTATCCTGATATAAAAAGTTTAACTATGCTATCTAGCATTTTTCATGTAACTCTAGACGATTTTATAAAAGGAGATATAGAGGAGATGAAGAAGATAGTAAGTAAAGAAAAATTAGAAAAGTTCAATATAATGAGTTATATTTTCCTAGTAGAAATGTTAATTTTAATGTTTAGTGCATACCCATTATTTAGTATAGATGGATATATTGGCGTCATTATTTGGATATTACTTTTTGTAATAACACTTGTAACAGCAACAATCATTGAAAAGTTTAAAAAGAATAATGATATTCAAACTTATAAAGAGATTATTGTGTTTATGGAAAATAAATCATTATCTTATGAAGAAGTACAACAGGAAATAGGAAAAAGAAATTATCAAAAAATCTTGTTAGCAATTCTAACAGGTTTAATAACATTTATTATTTTTATTATTGAAATATTTATAATGAAAAACATATAGCAAGATATTTTAGGAGGTATAATATGGAATTTTGGATATTTATGATAGTATTTATATTTATTGGTGGAGGTTGTTCAATTACTGGCACTTGGTGGAGTAAAAAGAAAAAAGAAGAACAAACAAAAAAATAATAATTTTCACTGAGATATAACTAGAAATTAAAATTTATAAGAGAGATTATTATAATTTCTCTTTTTATTATTGATAAAACTAATTTAATTAGTTATAATTAAAATACAATTAGTTATGGAGGGTAATATGTCAAAAAATAATATTAGTGATGAACTTATTATTAAAACTTCTGCTCGTATTGCAAATAAAGTTGGATTAGATAATATGTCACTCAAAATTATTGCTGAAGAGCTAAATATTAAATCACCATCTTTGTATAATCATATACAGAACCTTGATGAAATAAAACAAAGGCTTATGGTTTATGGTTGGAAGCAAATGGAAGAAAAAATGCTCAATTCTGCTGTTGGAGTAGCAGGATATGAGGCTTTAAGAAATATGTGTTATGCCTTTTATGATTATGCTACGAATAATAAAGGAGTTTTTAATGCTATGCTTTGGTATAACAAATATGAAAATACTGAAAAGGAAAATGCTACTACAAGACTATTCAATATGTTATTTAAGGTAATGAAGTCATTAGATATTAGCGACGATAATATAAATCATATTGTAAGAACATTAAGAGGCTTTTTAGAAGGATTTTCTTTACTCGTAAATAATAATGCTTTTGGTAATCCAATATCAATTAAAGAAAGTTTTGATTTATCGCTAGAAATAATCATGAATGGCATAAAATCGTTGGAAGGAGTAAAATAAAATGAACGAATATATCAATTTAACATTAAAAAACATTGATGAAGAACACATCTGTTGTGCCATTGGCGATCCAAAACACAAGCAAGGTGTTGAGAATAAAAAAGAATGGATAAAAAGCAAATTAAAAGATGGACATGTATTTAGAAAACTAAATGCTAGAGGTAAAATATTTATTGAATACGAGCCAATAGAAACTGCTTGGGTACCTATTGATGGTAAAAATTATGAATATATTTACTGTTTATGGGTAGCAGGAAGTTTTAAAGGAAAAGGAATTGCCAAAGAATTATTAGAATATGCAATAAATGATTCTAAAGAAAAAGGTATGAGTGGTATATGCACTTTAACTTCAAAAAAGAAAAAGCCTTTTATTGGAGAAAAAGCATTTTTCGTTCATTATGGTTTTAAAGTAGTTGATGAGATAGGCGATTATGAATTATTAGCACTCCAATTTGACAATAGTAAAACACCTAAATTTAATGATAATGCTAGATCTATGAAAATTGATAATGAAGATTTTACAATATATTATAGTAATGAATGCCCTTATGTAGAGTATGAGGTAAAAGAGTTATCAGACTATGCAAAAGAAAATAATATTAAAATTAACTTTATCAAAATTGATTCCTTAGAAAAAGCAAAAAATGTACCATGTATATTTAATAACTGGGCGAACTTTTATAAAGGAAAGTTTTTATCAAATACTATATTAAATGCAAATTCATTTAAAAAATTAATTAAATAACAGATGACAAGTCAATTGGAAAGTGAGATGAAAATATGAATAATGAAATTCAAACTGTTATCCAAAGATTTAAAGAAGTAAGAGATTTGTTAAAAAATTTTGATAACAAAGAGGAAGCAATAAAATTTCTAGTTGATGAAACAAAATTATCAAAAGAAGAATGCTCCACTGCTTATGATATTATTATGAAAATGGAAGCTTAAATTTAAAATTTGTTGAGGTGATAAAATGAATGATAATTTATATAATATGATTTTTAAAAGAAAGTCTTTTCATTTGTTTAGAAATATAGGAAATGAACATATTACAAAAGAAGAACTTAAAGATATTGAAGAAAAATTTAATACATTGATGCCACTAGTAGAAGATATTAAAGTAAAAATAAAAATAGTGAAAGATTCTACAACTTGTAAAAGAGGACAAGAATACTCTATTTTACTTTATTCAGAAAAGAAAGATAATTATTTACAAAACATAGGATATATTGGAGAACAGCTAGATTTATATTTAGTATCTAAAAATATTGGTACACTTTGGTTTGGTATCGGTAAGGTAGAGGAAAAACAATTAGATGGGCTTGATTTTGTAATAATGATTGCTATCGCAAAAGTAGATTCTGAAACTAAATTTAGAAAAGATATGTATAAAAGTAAAAGAAAAGAATTATCTGAAATTTGGAATGGAGATTATTACTTAGATATCGCAAATATTGTAAGATTTGCTCCAAGTGCATGTAACACTCAACCATGGATTGTTGATTCTAAAGAAAAAGAACTTAAAGTTTATAGATACAGAAAACAAGGAAAAAGAGGAATTATGCCAATCAATATGGTTAAATATTATAATCAAATTGATATTGGAATTTTCTTATGCTTTTTAGAATTATGCCTATATAAAAATAATATTAAATTTGAAAGAATTTTATATGTAGAAGAAAATGTTGATAATGAAAAAAATTTAACTGCTATATATAAAATAAATTAACAGATTACAATTTGTAGAGGAGCTTTAAAATGATTTCATATATAAAGTTTAAAGAAATATTTGATAATATAGACTCTAATAGAAAGCCTGAAATAGAATTTTATTTTAAAGGTAGAAAAAATACTTATATGATTATTAAATATAATGATTATATTACTTTTCAAAGATGTGGAACTAAAGAAGAACAAAGTGGTGAACTCAAGTTTGAATCATTAGATGTATTATATAATAGTCGGACTATAGATAATATAATTTTAAAAGAAGAATGGGATAAGATTGAAGATATTTTATTTGACTGTACTTTTAGTGTTGTTGATGACAAAGAGAATATTTTAAATCTATATGGAGTAGAAATCTAAATTAGAATTTGGAAGTGATTAGAGAAAATGAAAATAATTGAAGTAAAAGATAGAACGCCACAACTTATAGATGAATTATTAGAAGTATAGGAAAATTCTGTGAGAGAAACACATAAATTCTTATCAAATGAAGAAATTTTAGAAATTAAGAAATATGTGCCACAAGTATTAAGCAGTATACCTCATTTAATTATTGATACTGATGAAAATGAAAATCCTATTTCATTTATGGGAATTGAAGGTAATAAACTTGAAATGCTATTTATTACTTCTGAATGTAGAGGAAAAGGTATTGGCAAAAAAATGCTTTTATATGGAATAGAAAAATATGGTGTAAATAACCTTACAGTAAATGAAGATAACCCACAAGCAAAAGGTTTTTATGAATATATGGGATTCAAAGCTTATCAAAGAAATGAATTGGATGATCAAGGAAAACCTTATCCAGTTTTATATATGCAATTAGAAAAATAAATTATAATTTCTTTAACTCTAGGACTGTTTCCTGTTAAAAATAACCTTTACATTATATGATGTTAATGTGAAAGGAGAGATATTATGAATCAAGAAAAAATCGGAAAGTTCATTGCCGAATGTCGAAAACAAAAAAAGATGACACAATCTGAACTTGGAGAAAGATTAGGTGTAACTGAAAAATCCATTAGCAATTGGGAAAATGGAAGAAATATGCCAGACTTATCTTTATTTAAACCTTTGTGCGATGAATTAGATATTACCATGAATGATTTAATGAGTGGTGAAAGAATAGCGCAAGAAAACTACCAAGAAAGATTTGAAGAAAATATCGTAAATACGATTGATTATTCCACTAAAAGATTAAATAAATATAGTAAATCGATTTCTCTAATTTTCATTATTTTTGGACTTTTTGTTTCACTATCAGCAATTATGATTTTTCCAAGCGAAAGTAGTTGGGGATCTATTTATTCTGTATTTGGAATCCTTATATTTATGATTGGTATTTCCAGAATAACAACAGGGATGAAATGGGTTCAAAGATTATTATTAATTTTTATGGTATTTATAGGAGCAATGGGAATCTTATTATTTACGGATTATGTCAATGTTAAAATGAATGAAGAAGCTCCAATGTTTCGATTGACAACAACGATGACTGGAAATGTAATCTATTATGATACTTTATTCTATGATGTATATCGATGTAACTTTGATGAAAAAGATGAATACTGGGTTGTTGAAAAAAATAAGAATACTACAATAGAAGAATTAATCAATTATTGTAAATAATACAAAGTATAATTTGTTTCTTATGAATATTTTGTGTTAACTTTCTTAATATAAAAGATAGTCTATAATTTGTTGTAACATCTTGAATAAAGTATTATTTTATGTTATATTCTAACAGAAGAAATAAGTTATGGAGGAGATAAATATGGCAAAAAAAGTATATGAAGTAAAACAAGATGAACAATTATTTAAAAAAGTATCCGGAGATTGTTGGAAAATGCCTAAGTTAAGTATCAATAGACAAGTTTCAGGAAAGTATTACTTTACAGATAAAAGAATTGCCTTTTTAGCATCTGGATTAGTTGGAACAGAAAGTGTAAGCTGGGAAATTGAAATGAAAGATATTGAGAAAGTAAAAACATGTTTAACACCACCATTCTTTCCATTTGGAATTTTAATTACAATGAAAAATGGAGATAAATATAAATTATCTATATTAAAGAGAAAAAAATATTTTGAGTGGATATCAGAACATGTATCAAAATAATAGAAAATAAATAATAACTGGTAAGGCAAATCAACGAATATAAAAGATTTGCCTTTTCTCATGGTAGATATAAATAATTACACAAAAATAAAAATGAGGTGATAAAATGAGAACTTTAAGAAAATAAGTCTGGCATAAACTTTGATTATGCTTTTAAAGGAGGCATAATGTTAGAAATAAAAAACGTAGATGTTATGATATCTACAAGGTACATAGTAAAGTCATTATCCTTTACGTTAAATAAAAAAGATAAACTAGCAATCATTGGAGAAGAGGGAAATGGAAAATCGACCCTATTAAAATCTATACTAGGTATTTGTGAATATACAAAAACAACAGGAATGATAAATGTAAACAATAATAGAATCGGATACCTAGAACAATCCATGAGTAAAGAAATAGAACAGAAGAAAGTATATGATTTTCTATTTGAAAATGAATCCGATTACTATAATAAAATAAATGAATACTATAAATATTTGAAGATTTTAAAAATTACAGATACATTATTAGAACAGAAAATAAAAACACTGTCTGGTGGAGAAAAAGTAAAAATTGGTATTTTAAAATTATTACTGGAGGAATATGATATCTTATTTTTAGATGAACCAACCAATGATCTAGATATTGAAACTTTAGAGTGGTTAGAAAATTTTATTAAAACATGCGAAAAACCAATAATTTATGTATCCCATGATGAAACTTTATTATCCAATACTGCAAATATGATTTTACATCTAGAACAAATTAAAAATAAGACAGAATGTAGACATACTATTTTAAGAATTGATTATGATACTTATATAGAAAATAGACAAAATTCTATAATGAAACAAACAAGGCAGGCAAAGTCAGAAAAAAGAAAATTTGCATCAAAACAAGAATCCTTAAATCGAATTATGCAGAAAGTAGAACATCAACAAAATACAATTTCTAGAAGTAATCCTCATGGAGCCAAGATGTTAAAAAGAAAAATGAAATCTTTAAAATCACAAGAAAGAAGACTAGAAAACACAGACCTAGTAGAACTTCCTGATATAGAAGAAGCGATTCACTTTGCATTTGAAAAAGTTGAAATACCTAGTTCTAAGATGATTCTAAATTTAAAACTAAAAGAATTAAAAGTAGAAGATAAAATCCTTTCTAGAAATATAAACTTAGAAGTGATTGGAAATCATCATTTATGTATTATTGGAAGAAATGGAGTAGGAAAATCAACCTTAATAAAAATGGTATGGGAGATTTTAAAGAATAGAGATGACATAAAAGTGGGATATATGCCACAAAACTATGAAGATACTCTAAACTCTTATGAATATGTTTTGGATTTTCTTGTACCAAGCAAAAAGAAAGAAGAACTTACGAAAGCGAGAATGTTCTTAGGAAATATGAAATTTACAAGAGAAGAAATGACAGGAAAAATTAGTAATCTAAGTAATGGGACAAAAGCAAAATTATTTTTAACAAAATTAGTAATTGATGAATGTGATGTTTTAATTTTGGATGAACCAACAAGAAATGTAAGTCCACTATCGAATCCATTAATTAGAAAAGTTTTAAAAGAATTTAAAGGTACTATTATCAGTATTTCTCATGATAGAAAATATATTGAAGAAGTCGTTGACTCTTTATATATACTAACAGAAAATGGATTAGAAAAGAAAAAATAATTTATGATAAAATAAAAAGTAATCTTATATGAAAAAGTGTGAAGGTTACTTTTTTAATTATTTTTGAAACTTTTCTAGAAAAAGGAAGAACTACTATTATGAAGGTGATAAAATGATCGATCAAATAAACCTGAGGGAATTTGAATCTATATATGAAGAAACATACAATCAAATATCAAAATATATAGTATGTCATTGTTCTAACTTAGAGGATGTAAATGATATTATTCAAGAAACATATGTAGAGTTATATAGAATTCTCTTGAAGGGGAAAATAATTGAAAATATAGAATCCTACCTTGTTGGAATTGCCAAAAATAAGATAAGAAAACATTATGGGTTACTATACAAATTAAAAGAAATTTCCCTTTCTAGCAATAAAAAGGAGGAAAATGACCTCTTGAATCAGATTCCAAATGATGTTGATATTGAAAAAATAATGTTAGAGAAAGCAGATATAGAGGTTATATGGAATTATTTAAAAAAGAAAAATTCGGATATTCAAAGAATCTTCTATCTATATTATAACTTGGATTTTACGATTAAAGAAATTAGCGAGGAATTAAATCTAAAGGAATCTGATGTTAAAAATAAATTATATAGGACTTTAAAGGAATTACAGAAAAATTTAAGGAAAGGATTGTGATTATATGAAAAATAAAGATATCTTTAAGGAACTATATTCAAAAAAAATAAATAAAAAACAAAACTATCAAAATATTATCAGTCAAATAGAGAAAGGAAACAAAGTAAGTATGAATAGGATGTTAAAATATGCAGTAATTCCATTATGCCTTGTCTTAAGTATTTATATTGGAATAGTAATAAGTGATAAAGAGACATTTAAAAGTAAAGAAAATATCGTTGGTAATATAAGAGTATATGCTTATCAAACAATAGAAGAAACTTCAGAAAAAAGAGAATTAAAAGAAAATATAAAGTTAGAACTTTCAAAATATAATAAAGCAATGTCTAGTGTACCTGGATATCCAATTTTCTTTAAATTAGAAAATATAGATTATATAAATATTGTAATTGAAAATGGGGATATCTATGATTATGATAGGACAACAGGAAAAGTAACTAAATTAGAAGAAATTCAACAATTAAATACAGACAAAACCTTATATTTTAATGTAGATGAAAATACAAAAATTAAGATGATAGGAATAAAGAAAAAAGAAACTGTGTTTGAAAAAAATATAACATTTTCAAAAGATTCCGAATTTAACTATTATGCGTTATTAAAATAATAAAGGCAACTATTATATTAAAGTTGTCTTTTTCTTATGATATAATAAGGATATAAGGAGAGTAAAAAATGGCAAGAGTATTAAAAGAAAAAGAATTGTTAAACACGAGATTAGCAACGACTTATGGAGGATGGATGTATTGTTTAAAATGTGGAGAGAATATTGGCTATTTATGTTATTCCACCTATGATAAGTTAGAACTTAACTACCAATGTAATTGTGGAAGTATAGGAAAAGCAGTCTTAGAATTTGAAGATAGTAAAAAGGGAACAAAGACAGAAAAAGAATTAATTACAAAAAAAGCAAGATATTGTTGTCCAGAAGATGAATCTGCATTAATTACTTTATTAGATAAAAAGTTAAAATCTTATAAGATGAAAATAACTTGTAAAAGTTGTAACAATATATATGAAAAAGAAAAAGAAGATTCAGTATAAATAAAAAAACAAAAAAAATTATCTGAATTTTAAAAGATATTCAATCAAAATACGGAGTTTATGCAAGTCTTGGAAATCATGATGCAGGAGAAACCATAGATTCAATAAATGAGTTTTTAAGAAAAAGCAACATAACAACATTAGAAGAGAAATTTAAGATAATAAAAAATATGGTGTAATGAAAAAATATCAGAAATTAGTGAAAATTATTATAATTTTAAGG
>CATLHA010000025.1 GCA_949948745.1 uncultured Caryophanales bacterium | reverse complement strand
ATAGAGAATTTTGGTAAAACATTTGGTTATTCTGAAGCAATAAGAAAAAATATGTATAAAAGTAATGATGGTAAAATATATTATAATTCGGGTCAATTATCTCTTTTAAATGAAATCAAAAATGAAAATAAATTATTTATTTCAGCACCAACTACATTTGGAAAAACAAAATTGGTTCTCGATTATATTTTATTAGAAGAAAATAATTTTAATAATATATTATTTTTAATACCAACAAATTCTCTTTCTGAAGAAATATATATAAAATTGTTAAACTTTAATCATATTCATAATTTTAATTATCATATTACGACTAATCCTAAAATTTTAGGAAATAAAAATATTTTGATTTTGACTCCAGAAAAATATTTATTATTGTTGGAATCTAAAGATATTGATTTTGATTTATATATTATGGATGAATCATATAAAATTGAGGAAGAAGATAAAAATATAGATTATGATGATCCATTGAATTCAAGATCTAGCAAATTTAGAAGAACAATGGATATTATCGCTTCAAAACAAGGTAAGACAATATACTTATCGCCATTTACTTATATATCCGATGATTCAATGAATAGATTTTTTGATAAATATAATGTAAAAAAAATTAATAGGAAAGATAAATATGTCAGTAAAAAGTTGTATAAAATAGCTGATAGCAGTGATTTTAAAACTATAAATAGTACTGCAACTGGTTTTTTGAAAAATATGAGTGGAGTTGATAAATCATTATTTATTGTAAAAGAATTATTAGACTCAACAATTGTATATGTTAGATATCCTAAGGATGCTTTAGATTTTGTTAATAAATATAAACCAAATTATAAAAAAGAAGATATAAGTGATAGATTTAAAGACTTTATGAAGCATATAGAGGATAATTATGAATTTGAAGGTAGTAAGTGGTATATTTTAGAAGGCTTAAAGAAAGGAATAGGTGTTTATGTTGCTCCTATGCCAAGATATATAAAACGTGAAATTGTAAAATTGTTTAATGATGGTGAATTAAAAATATTAGTTGTAACATCTGCTTTTGCTGAGGGGGTAAATAGTTCTGCCAAAAATATAATAATAACAAATGATGTAGTAGGAAGCAATGTTAAAATGACTTCGCTGGATTTATTAAATCTAAGTGGTAGAGCAGGAAGATTTGGTGTTCATAGTAAAGGCAATATTTTTTCTGTAAAAGATGATATTTACGATAGATTAGTAGATTGTATTGATAGTGGTGTAAAAATATCTAATTCAAACTATGAAAATGGAAAAAATGGAAATGATAGAGCTTTATATGACATAGAAAAAATAGATAAGAATTATTTAAGTATTAATGAATTAGACAAAAGGAATTTAGTTGAAGCAATACAAAATAGTTATAATTTAAGCGATTTAGATTTGAATATTGCCTTATCAATATCTAATTATGATAAAATTAGACTATATGATTTTTTTATGAAAAATAGTACTGATAACCTAATTAATATAAGAAATGAAATTATTAATAATTTACTTAAAAACGAAAAAAAGGACGTTGTAGTTTCTATGAAGTTTATATTTGATGAGTTAGTTAATGCTGGCATAAAAATAGCAAAAGAAAAAGGAGACTTACCACCATATAGCAAAAATAATGAGTTTTTATGGGGAAAATTTTATAGTATTCATTCCAGTGGGAATGTTAAAGAAATATTAAGAAGAAGAAAAAAATATATAGAAGAGAGGTATAACTTAGAAAAAAATAGTTTTGAAAATTCAAAAAGTTGGATTGATGAATATATAACAGATGGTAAAGTTGATGATTTTAAATTATACAATCAGGCATTTAGATTTATTTCTAATATAATTGAATATAGAATACCATTTTATGTAGGATTTTATGTGTCGATATTTAAACTATATTGTAAAAAAAATATTGAAAACATTGATTCTAGTTATGATATTATTGAAATATCTAACAATTTAGAAAATAAAAATATAGATGAAAAATATGATGATTTATTAGAATTTGGATTTTCTATTGATATGATAAAAAAAATACAAATATCGAATGGTGATGTAAATTTGCTTGATGACTATGAAAAGATTATTTACAAAGAGTATAAGGCATTAGTGTAGTAAGGGATGGATTTAAATGATTTATATAACAGGAGATACACATAGAGATTTTTATAAATTAAATTGTATTGAAAAAAGCAAAAATAACATGATAATTATATTAGGTGATGTGGGTATTAATTATTGGTTAAATGAAGAGGATAATAAATTTAAAAAGTATTTAAATGATATGAATATTAAACTATTCTGTATACAAGGTAATCATGAAGAACGACCTGAAAATATATTAAGTTATAAAGAAGTTGATATGTTTGGAGGCAAGGTATTTATTGAGGATGAATATCCTAATTTAATATTTGCTAAAAATGGAGAACTTTATACAATAGATGATAAATCGCTACTTGTTATAGGCGGAGCTTATTCAGTAGATAAGGATTATAGATTAGCATATGGTTATAGATGGTTTAAAGATGAGCAATTATCGGAATCCGAAAAAAAAGATATATTACATAAATATAGTGGTAAACATGTTGATATTATTTTATCTCATACTTGTCCTTTAAAGTATGAACCGACAGAAGTATTTATGAAAGGATTAGATCAATCTAAAGTTGATAAATCTATGGAAATATTTTTAGATAAGATAGAAGAGAATATTGATTATAATAAGTGGTATTGTGGCCATTTTCATACAGAAAAACAAATTGATAAATTAGAGTTTATGTTTGGTAGAATTAAATTATTTAATAAAGATGAATTTTATCCTAAGTATAATAGAAATGATTATGAAATAATAAGGGATGCTTATAGTCAGGATGAAGTTATGAAAGAAGAAGTTGTTTGTCCTAAATGCCATTCCAAAAATATATCTGTAATAAAAGGTGATGGATTTAGAATAGATGGTGCAGATTTTATTGGAATTACTTGCAATGGTTGTAAAAAAGTTTATGGATTTAATGATGTTAATTATAAACCTAATTGCCCTAAAGAATTATAAAAAGTATTTAAATAATAAGAAATTGAATTAAAAAAATAGTTAATTTCGTGATATAATTATATTGATTATATTTTGTGAGGTGGTAGTATGGCATTTAAATCTTATAGTTGGTCGATTGGAACTACTAGTTTTAGAGTAAGCCAATTAAATTACAAAATTGAACGCCAATTACAATTATTAAAACAATTTTGGAATGAAAATCCTGGTGTTAATTGGAAAAATAATAATGAGATACAATCAAAATATTACTATTTTATGAAAGATAATCAATTTTTAATTGGAGAAGCGAATAGACCAGATAAAGATGCAAGAGAGAAAACTTCGGGATTAGTTGATATTGGTGTGTTAACGCAAGATAGAAAATTAACTGAAGTTGGAATTAAGATAGAAAATTTATTAGACAAAGAAAGAAATAAAGATAATATATTTTATATTGATGATGATAGTTATCATTATTTATTGCAATTTTTAAAATTACAAATTAATACAAACGGTTTAAAAATAAAACCTTTTATAGCATTACTATATATGCTTGAAAAGTTAGATTATTTAACGTATGATGAATTTACATATTTGTTACCATTGTGCAAAAACAAGTATGATGTTAGAAAAATGGTTGAAATTATAAAAAATAGTAGAATGGTATTAGATGTAGATACTATCATTACAACAAGAATATATGACATGGATAATTATTTACGTGCATTTGAAGAATTTAGAAAAGATTATCCAGTCAATGAAAAGACATTTGAAATGATAGGAATGAATAGAAAAAGTGCAAGTTATGAACATGCATATTTACCTGTTTATAATGAATTAGTTAATTTAGTTTTTCATTTAAGGCACAATTCATTTGAGGAAAGAATTGAATCTTATAATAAATTGTATGAATATTGTAAAAACATTTCTGGTAATGCTAAATCTCATTGGAATGAATATTTATTTATGGGATACAGACCTAAAACCTTTGACGAAGAATTTGATAAAAAATTCAGACAATTAGAAATATCAGAGGTTAAGAATATAATTGATTTTAAAAGAGTGTTTTTTGAAAGAGAACATATAATAAAATGGAAAGTTAATTTAAAAGAATATTTTGACTTAAATAGGAGATATTTTTCATTAACAGATATCATAAAATTTGAAGACGAAAAAATAGAACTAGATCTATTACCTAAGTATTATTTTAAAGATATTATAGATGATTTGTTAAATGAGGAGTTACTTTCTGATGAAGATTATTATATTTTATTCCATTCAGTTGTACCTATTGAAAGAATTTCTGATAAATATACTATTAATATTGAAAAAGTTGCAAGCGAGATAAATAAAGATTTAAATACTAATTTAACTGTTAGTAATATTAATACATATCTAGAAGATGAGAAAATCAAACAATTTGATAAATTGATAGATGAAAAATTCAAGAGAACTGATTTATTAAAGTTATTAGATTTAATAAAAAATAGAGTCGATTCTGAAGTATGTGAATATGTTACTGATAATGCTGATGTTCCAACTATTTTTGAATATATTCTTGGAATAGTATGGTATAGAATAAGCGGTAAAAAAGGAAATATATTAAATTATATGAATTTAAGTTTGGATGCTGATTTACTTCCTAAAACACATGCAGGTGGTGGAAAGGCAGATATTGTTTACAAGTATGAAGAAAATTCTTATCCTAAACATGATTTGTTGATCGAAGCAACATTATCTGAATCTACAGGGCAAAGAGTTATGGAAATGGAACCTGTTTCTAGACATTTAGGTGAAAATATAAAATTAACAAAAAATGAAAAAGATTATGCTATACTTGTAGCTCCAGAATTGGATGAGAGAATAGTGTTAGATTTTAGGAGTATGAAAAATAGATATTATCCTAAAGGAAATGATGAGTATATAAATGGATTAAAAATTATTCCAATTAGCATAGATATACTAAAAAAGATTATAAATGAAAATAGAGATTATAATTATATATATGATTGGTTTGACAGTGCATACAAATCAACAATTCCAGATCCAATATGGTATCAAAAAGAAATATTAGAAAAGTGATTAAAGGTAGTTGTTAGACTATCTTTTTTTTGCTATAATATAAATATAATATGATGCCTAAAATGGAAATAAGGATGGTGTACTATGAAGAGTATTACAATTAATAATAGAAGATATATAGGTAGTAAATCAAGAATGATTAGTTTTATAAAAGAAGTTATGGAAAAGGAAAAAATTGAATATTCTTCATTTTTAGATTTATTTGGAGGAACAGGAATTGTAGGAGATTCTTTTAATGATTCAAAGACAAAGATTTATGTTAATGATTTATTAAAGTCTAATTATCTTTCCTATTTAGCATGGTTTGGAAATGATAAAATAAATAAGAAAAAAATACAAAAATATATAGATAGTTATAATTCTTTATCAGAACTAAAAGATAATTATTTTTCAATTAATTTTTCTAATACATATTTTAGTGAGGAAAATTGTAAAAAGATAGGTTTTATTAGGGAAGATATTGAAGAAAAATATATTAATGGAATATTAAATATTAGGGAAAGAGCAATTTTAATCACTTCTTTATTGTATGCTATGGATAAAATTGCTAATACTGTTGGTCATTATGACGCATATAGAAAAAATGGAGATTTGGATAGACAATTAGAGTTATGTATGCTAGAGTTAAAATCAAACGCCAATAATAAAAATAATAAAATTTTTAATGAAGATTCCAACGAATTGGTTAGAAATATTAAAGCTGATGTAGTGTATATTGATCCACCATATAATTCAAGACAGTACTCTGATGCTTATCACTTATTGGAAAATGTTGCTATGTGGGAAAAAAATGAAGTTTTTGGTGTTGCTAAGAAGATGGAAAGAAATGGTATAAAGAGTAAATACTGCTCAGTTTCAGCACCTTTAGCATTTAAAGATTTAATAGAAAATATAAATGCTAAATATATTATTGTTTCTTATAATAATATGGGTAATAAAGGAGCAGGAAGATCTCAGGCAAAGATTAGTGATGAAGATATAATTACAATTTTAAATAAAAAAGGAAAAGTAAAAAAATACGAGATCGATTTTGCACAATTTAATACAGGGAAAACTCATATAGAAAATCATAAAGAAAGACTTTTTATTTGTAAAGTTGGAAAAGTTACTAAAACTAGAAAGAAAAAATCTATAGTATATGAAGATAAAGTAAAATCACCATTGAATTATACTGGAGGAAAATATAAGATATTAAATCAAATAATACCAATATTCCCTCAAAATTTAGACTTGTTTGTTGATTTGTTTTCAGGAGGAGCTAATGTAGGAATCAATGTTAATGCAAAGAGAATTGTTTGTGTGGATAAGCAAAAGGAGATCATTCGTGTTATGAATTTGTTTAAAAAATATGAAGATGGCTATATTATAGATACTCTTGAAAAACTAATTGATAAATATGAATTAAGCAATTCATTACTTAATGGTTATGAAATATATAATTGTACTAGTGATAAAGGATTGGGATCTTATAATAAAAATAAATATATGCAATTGAGAAATGACTATAATAAGATTAAGAATGATTCTATAGAAAAAGATTTTTTATTTTTATTACTAGTTATTTATGGATTCAATAATCAAATAAGATTTAATTCTAATGGTGAATTTAATATGCCTGTTGGTAAAAGAGATTTTAACAATTCTTTAAGAAAAAATCTAAAGAATTTCATTGTAAAATTAAAAACTAAAAATATTGAGTTTGTTAATTCGGATTTTAGAGAAATTGCAATTGAAATTGCAGATAATACATTAGTATATTGTGATCCACCATATTTTCTAGGTACTGCTAGTTATAATGAAAATGGTGGGTGGACTGAAAAAGATGAAATAGATTTATTAAACTATTTATCATTATTAGATAGTAAAGGAATAAAATTTGCTTTATCAAATGTTATAGAACATAAGGGCTCTAAGCATAATGTGTTGGAAAATTGGGTTAAAGAACATAATTATAAAATTCATTTTATTGATTGTGATTATAATAATTCAAATTATCATAAACAAAATGGAAATATTACCAAAACTAAGGAGGTTTTAATAACAAATTATTAGTATAGAAAAAATAGTAAAAAAAAGAAAAATTGAATTATTGACTATAATAAGTCAAGAGATAGAATATGATAAAGTAGAAATGAATTTCTACATACTTTAGTGAAGATATGAACAATCTTTTTTACTGTTCAAATACAATTTAGTGTACTTTTTGCGTACAATTTAGTTTACTGTTTAAAGTCAATTTAGTTTACTATTCGACTACTAAAAAAATACAATTTAGTTTATTGACTAAATACAGTCAAGTGATAAAATATAGTAAAATAGCAATATTTATGAGAAGACTGAGGTCTTCTTTTTTTGCTGTTTTAGAGGAGGTGATGATTATGACTAGTCATCCTATAAAAATTACTGATTTTATTAAAATAGGATGATAACAACAAATTAATATCTACTATAAATAAAGGGGTAAATATAGTAACATCCTATATATTAACCTACGAAGTAGGATGAATTTCGTAAGTACGAAATAAGAATAGCACCATTAAATTTCCTTATATAATATGGACTTTTTTAATTTATGGTGCTATCTTCTTATCCTGCTTTTTTAAAAACTACAATATTTTAATAGGGAATCATCCTATTAGGAAGGAGGAACATAATGAGAATATTTAAATTATATTTACCATTTGAACTATTTGATAGAATAAAACTAATGGCTAAATTTTATAACTTATCTATTTCTAAAATGATGAAAGAATTATTAGAAATAGGTTATATTGAAATGTTAAAAAATCATAATTACGAAGATAATAATTAGGAGGTGGTTTTGTGAATTATGATAGTTATATAAAAATACCAATAGTATTATTATCAGATACTCATGTTAGTTCTAGTGCTAAATTATTATATGGTCTATTAGTATTATTAACACATCAACAAGGATATTGTTATGCTAATAATAGTTATTTAAGTAATAAGTTAAATTTAGGTATTAGAGCTATTACTAGATTATTAAAAGAATTATCTGATAATAGCTATATAAAAATGGAATTTAAACATAAATTCATAAGAAAAATATTTATAGTTAATGAAATGAATACATCCATAAGTCTAGATTATAAAGACTGATTAAATGGATGTATTTTTCGTTTTCAAAAGATGTATTTAACTATAATAATATAATAAATAGAATATAAAAACTATTAATATAATAAATTAATTTAAATAATTAACTAGTTAATATATATAACTAGTTAATAACTAGAAGGGAGTTTGATAAATGAAAATAAAAATATCAATAATAAATAATTTAAACATAAATTTAAATAGGTGGTTTAATAATGGAGGATGCCTATTTGAATAACACTACATTTAAAGATCTTATTTTAAAATATCTAATTGAAGAGATAATAAAAGAAGAAAAAGGAGATTCATCTAACTAATGATTTGCATATCTAATAAGATGATGCTATCATGGATGAGTCTTAATACCCAATTAAGTAAGAAGAAAAGGAGGATAAATGTATAATACTTACTTAACTGGAGTGGATTTCAATGTTGGAATCTACATAAGATTATCTCAAGAAGATAAAGATAAAAAATATGAATCTGATAGTGAAAGTGTAATTAATCAAAAAGAATTATTAAGGAGTTTTGTAAAAAATAATAATTTTAACTTAGTTAAAGAATATGTTGATGATGGTTATTCTGGAACTGATTTTGAAAGACCAGGATTTCAAAAAATGTTAGAAGATATTAATAATAAAAAAATTAATTGTGTCATAGTTAAAGATTTATCTAGATTAGGTAGAGATCATGTAATGACTGGTTATTATATTGAAACATTTTTTCCAGAAAATAATATAAGGTTTATTTCTATACTTGAATCCTATGATAGTTTTAAAAATCAAGCTAGTAATGATTCATCTACATTTATAATTGCTTGTAATGATTATTACAGTAAGCAAAATTCTGTTAAGATTAGAAATGTATTAAATGAAAAAAGAAAGAATGGAAAATTTGTTGGAAGTTTACCATGTTTTGGATATATGAGAGATCCAGAAGACAAAGGACATTTAATACCTAATTCAGAGACTGCACCTATCGTTAAAAATATTTTTAAATGGAGAGCAGATGGAATTGGACCTACTGAAATAGCAAATAGACTTAATAATGAAAAAGTTCCAACTCCAAGTGGCTATAAAAAAACTAATTATTCATCAAGATTAATTGATAGAGATAATTGGAATATTTCCACAGTAAAAAAAATTCTATGTAATAGAATTTATACTGGAGATTTAGTTCAACATACTCAAACAAAAGTTAATTATAAATCTAAAAAGAAAATAACTTTAGATGAAAAGTTATGGATAATAGTTGAAAATACACATGAAGCACTAGTAGATAAAGATACTTTTAATTATGTTAATACTTTAAGAAAAAGGAATACTAGAAATTATGAAGTTAAAACAAACAGGGAAAAAAGATTATTAGAAGGAAAATTATTTTGTAAAGAATGTCAAAATAGGCTAACAGTTCTTTATAGAAAAAAGTTGGATTATTGGAGTGTTAATTGTAATAGATATTCTAGAGATCCAGTAAGAGGAAGATGCTATTCACATTTTTATCCATATAATTATTTAGAAGAACAAATTCTAGAGCAAATAAATAAATCATTATATAAATTGATTAAAGAACTTGATTTAAATGAATTAAATAATGAGGTTGTTAAAAATATTCATAAAGAAATATCTGATATCGATAAAGTTATTAAGGAATTACAAATTGAAAAAGAGAAAATAACTAATAGATTAGCAACTCTGTATAATGATAGGTGTGATGGTGTAATTTCTGCAGATACTTATAAGGTATTAGCCAGTGAATCAGAGAATAAACTAAAACATATAAATGAAAGTATTGAAAATGAACAAGTAAAAAAATATAAAATAAAAAATAAAAGTAGTGCTTTACCGAATTATACAAAAAAAATTAAGAAACTATTAGATTTAAATAAACCTAAAAAAGAATTGATTGATACTCTCATAGATAGAATAGTAATTGATAAAGATAGAAATATTACTATTAAATACAAATATGATGTAGTACAAGAGGTTTCTTTTAAATATGAAAATAAAAATTTAACAAGAAATCCATATGGTAGAAAAGGTAAAAATAATAAATAATAAAATTACTCTTGTTCCACAAAATAATAATCTGTGGTACAAGAGTAAAAAAATTTTAATACAATACTAATGGTAAATGAACCCACGAGGTGGCGAAGGTGCTGAAGTAGTCTACCCACTCAGAAGCACAGACACTCTAGCTCGCTCAATTCTAGAATCAATCGGTCAAGAAGGACAAATCATGCGTAAATATTATCAACGACGTTTACCTGAAAATCCTTCAAAAGACTATTATTACATTATGAGAGAAACTCCAAATACGACATCTCTATTAATAGAATACGGTTTTATAGATAATCCAAATGATGTAAAAAAACTTCAAAATAACTTATTAGATTATGCAGAAGCTGTAGTAAGAGCAGTAGCTCGTTATATTGGTGTTCCATATACAGCACCAGGCGGGGTAACAGAATCAACATATGTAGTACAAAAAGGTGATAGCTTATATTCAATCGCACAAAAATTCAATACAACAGTTGACAAATTAAAAGAATTAAATAATTTAACAAGTAATAATCTAAGTATTGGTCAAGTATTAGTTATATCAGAAGAACAAGGATCATCCCCATCCGATGATTATATTATATATACTGTAAAACGTGGGGATAGCTTATGGAATATTGCGAGAGATTTTGATACAACAGTAGACGCTATTATTGATTTAAATAATTTAGGTACTACTGCACTTAGTGTTGGTCAGACATTAAAAATTCCACAAAAAACAGAATCTTCATTAACATACACAGTAAAAAGCGGAGATAGTTTGTGGAAAATAGCAAATAGCTTTGGAGTAACTGTAGATTCAATTATTCAAACAAATAATTTATCTAGTACTACTTTATCAATTGGTCAACAATTAATTATACCTGGAGCTTCAACGACACCTGAACCAACACCACCAGAGGATAATGAAACTCAATTATATGTCGTAAAAAGTGGTGATAGTCTATGGTCAATTGCTAGACAATTTAACACTACAGTATCAGAAATTAGAGCTGCCAACAATTTAACAAGTGACGTTCTAAGTATTGGTCAATTATTAAGAATACCAGGAAATAATAACAGTGGAAGTAATGGAACAATTTATTATGTAAAAAGTGGAGACAGTCTATGGAAAATAGCCAACCAATTTAATACAACTGTAGATGAAATTAGAAGATTAAATGGATTAACATCTAATGTATTACAAATTGGTCAACAACTAATTATCCCAAGCTAAAAGGATTGGAATTTCCAATCCTTTTTAATGAATCTGCTGACATACACCAGGATAAGGTATATAAAAACAATGGCTTTTAAATCTGCCAGAAAGTCTTTGCTCATACCATAAAGAAACGCAACTATTATTTCCTGTAGGGGCATAAAACCATAATGCATTAGTTGCTGGATAATAATACTCTCCTCGAAGTACTCTACTAGCTAGTTCTTTTTCTTTTGTAGTTGCCGTAGAAAAAAACAAATTACTAGTCACTCCGGCAAAGCCTCCAGGGGATTGGTAAACTACATCTGAAACAGTTCGAATATTTTTAAAAGTAAGACAATTGGCAATTGCGCGATTCACAGCAACATTACCAACCATTAACATTCCAAGGTCACCTTCACCAACGGCTTCTGCTCTCATCAAACGTGCTAATAAATCAAGTTCTTTCGTTGTATAGGATACTAACATAATACCACCTATAATAAAATATGAAAAAATACAAAAAATATGAACTGGTTATTGTATATTGTAGGAAAATATGCTACAATACAAACATATAATTAATTAAATGAATCCATTTAGGGGATTAGTTAAATGGTATAATAATGGTCTCCAAAACCACTGTTGGGAGTTCGATTCTCTCATCCCCTGCCATTTGAACTTTAGCAACAATATCGTTGCTTTTTTTATTAGGAGGATTTTTGTGAATTTTAAGTCTATAAATGATGAGCAAAATAAATCTATGAAAAATTCTTTAGTACAAGATTCGTATAAATGGGATGATAGCAATCTTTTTTCTTATCTACGTGGGTATCTTCCTGAACAACAATTTTTTCATAGATATTACGGAAAGGAATTATCAACTGAAGAATTAGAACAAAATAAAATAATTCAAGAAATAAATAAATTAATAGGCGATTATAATCATAACATTACATCAACCAAAGTTAGATTTTTTGAAATAGATAAATTGTATTCAAAGCTAGAAAAGTATATTGATAAATATTTAACAGCATATGATAGTATAAAAAGCCAATTTATATTTAATAGAACAATATTATTAAATGGTCCTGGTGGAATTGGAAAAAGTCAATTTTTATATGAGTTATCTCAACAATTGCCACAAGATTCCTTTTTAACAATATATGGTAAATATTGCCCCACTATTGATATAAATGTTTTGAATGAAATTCAAAATATATCTAAAGAAAAAAGATTTTATTTTATTATTGATGCTATAAACGAGTTAGATCAAGTGTCACAAGATTTAATTTTAAAATTTATGAAAAATAATAAAAGTAATCGAAATCTTCGAATAATAGTTTCATATAGAGATTTTTCTCTAAATAGTATAATATTGAATAAGCTTAAGTTATTAGCTGATAAAGAGGAATTATTTACGGGTGTTTCTGCAGATTATGCATTAGAAAAAATATCTCAAAAATATAATTTAGATCTTTCAATTTATTCTAGATTATTATATGACAACAATCCTTTGCATTTAAAAATGATAATTAAATCAATTTCTGATAATCAACTTAATAGAAAAGGATTAAAGGCCATTACGAAAGGAACTTATATCTATGAACATTTTATAAAGGATGTTTTATCAAGAAAAGAATGGTGTAATACTAAAAATATTTTAGATTACATGGTAACATCGCAAAGTAAAAGAATAGATGGAAGTAATCTAAAGTCTATACTAGGAAATGATCTTTCACAATATGTAAAAAAGATGAAACAGAATCAATTTGCTGATACCTACATAAGTGAGAAAACTGAATATTTTTATTTTATTAATGAAACGCTCACAGACTATTTGATTGCACGTAATTTATTTGATAAATTTAATAATATGAATGAAAAAGATATTATCACTTTTGTTAACAACATTATTAATATTTTTGCTACTATCCAAATACCTATAATTCTTCTTTTATTAGAAAAATATGAAAATGATATCTTAAAAGCAATCAATATTATTCATAAATCAGATTTAAATCATCATTTTGATTTAAATGTATTTAATGAAGCTGTCTTGTCTTCTGATAACATGAAGAAACTTACTAAATATATAAAACCGAATATAACAATAAGTGAAATATTAAGAATAGCTGGAGGAAATGAAGGAAATCCATTTAACTGTACTAATTACTTAAATGATAAAATTACTAACAATGATATTATTTTTTCTTTCAAATATGATAAGTATGAAAAAAAAGAATTAAGAAATAGAATAAAAATCTATGCACGTTCTATCAGTAAATTTAATTACAATCAATACTATCTAAGAGAAAAGTTATACTTTGGATTGTATTTATTGTCAGTTCCAGATAAGATATTGCGTTCATTATGTGAAAAAATGATATTTGAAATAATAAATTCTGATGAAACATTTATTGAAGAAATTATAAAATTTTACTATAAATATAATGATGAGTATATTCAGGAATCAATTGTTTTAATTCTTGGCTCATTCAAAAAAAATAGCAGGTCAATAATTGATTTTTTTAAGAAAATTAATGATGAAAATTTAGTTAATCAAAATATGCTATATCATATTGATAGGTATTTGAATGAAGAAGAAAATTATGCAAAATACTCTAAAGTAAACTATATGAATTATAAAGGAAAAAGAAAAAATTTAAAAATTTTGAAATTTTTAAGAAGTGTTTTTTTTACCAATAAATATGATTATGACTTTTTTGGTTTTGACAGTTACTCTGATAAAATACATTTTCAAATTCACTTTTTGCTTGATAATAAAAACAATATCTCAGAAATAAATAATTATATAGAAAAAAATTATACTTGTCTTTACTGTGATAATAATTGCAGCCCAACGCATTTCAAAGAACTTATAGTTGATAAAAAATTTAAAATAAATGAAGAAACGATTATAGATAATGACCTATACTTGGCTTGGGAAAATATTTTTAAAAATTATTTAAGAAAACATAAGATTAAAATTTCTCAATTGGAACATGAAATTGCAGTAGAAGAATTAGATAAGGGTATTGTTTATAAGTTATTAGATTTATCATTTTCCAAAATATGCGGGTCAGTATCATGCAATTACTATACTAATAAATTTGAAATTTATAGTTCCGATAAAGGATTTCAACAAAATTATTTTAATCCATACCATGAAAAACATCAAATATTTTATCCGATTTCTGTTTATAGTGAAACCATAGAAGTATTAAATAATAAGGTAACTAAACAGGTTTATATACCAAATATTAAGGATATTGTTTGGGTCAATGATGCTTCTCTTGCCTTGAATAATACAATTAAAATAATTAGTACAATTGAATATAATAGTGAACAATGGGTTCCAATTTATGGTTCTGTAAGATTTAAAGGGAATCTGGATAACCGCTATGGATACAATTGGATGGATACTTATATTTTTAATCTGGCGGTAGACGAAAATTATAATCTTACTTTAAGCCCAGATAATGATAGAAAATATACCATTGAATCCGCAATTTATACTGGTAATATTCATGAAGTCTATAAGAATCAATTCAGTCAAACAAGTAGTCTAAACAACTCTAGTAGTTGTAAAGATGAATTTCCTCCAACTGATTTTAATATTCCCCCAACTGAAATTATTAATTATTTTAATCTTCATTATTGCAATTCAACCTCATCTTGGAATAATAGTGCTGATGAAATTGTTTTATTAATTAATAATAATGAGGGTAGTTGGTATAACGAAGGAGTGAGTGGATCAATATTTTTTAAAAAGACTTTTTTTGATATATTCTTTAAAAATCATAATTATAAATATTTTTGTTTTACAGAAAAATTTATTCCAGAAACAGGATATTCATCGGAATCAGCTATGCAGATTCAGATTAATAGTGATGGAACTATACTAAATTATAAACATTATAAAGAAGAAAATAAAACTTCCAAAAAACATAATAATTGTCAAGATTGTGTTGTATATCTCCAACAAGAAAAAGAAAAAAGAAATTTCAAATATGAAGAATTACTGTCAAAAATATCCACTATAAAAAATAAATCAAATCAAAGAAATAGTCCAAAGAAAAATGACTGCTGAAAGGTGGTCATTTTTTTATGTAAGTAAAACACTAGAGAATCTAGAACTTAGCAAGAATATAAATTCTTAAAAAATCTCTTCTAAAAAGTAATTAGTAAGAACTCCTTCTATCAGATCATAAACCTACTTCAAAAAAGTAGGAGTAAGTCTAAATAAAATACTACAAAACAGTATTTTTTAATACAAATATCATTTGTTTTTAATTTTTTGTAAAAAAGAGTTGACTTTTTAAAATGTTATTAATATAATGTTAATATCAAATGTTTTATACATTTTATTAATAACAAAAAACAAGAAAGAGGGATATAAATGTTAAAAGAAGTTAAGTCAAGAAAATTTGCTAATGGAATTGTATATGCATTAAGAACAGAAGATGATTATCCATTAGAAGTTACAGATACATTCTTACCATACTACACAAAGGATGCTATTGGAAAAAAGCAAAACAAATTAGCGAGCTATGAAATAGGTGATAGAAAGGAAAGATGGATGATAGGAGTTTCCTGTATGAGTGGTTGTCCTGTTAGATGTAAGTTCTGCGCAACAGGACAGTTAAAGAAATGCAGAAATCTTACAGCAGAAGAAATTGTAGAACAAGTCAAATTCATATTAGACAAAAATCCTGATTATAATCCAAAAGACTCACAAGAATTTAAAATCAATTATACAAGAATGGGAGAACCATTTTTAAATATCAATGAGGTAAAAAAAGCAATTCAAATCATCGATAAGATGTATCCAAATGTCCACCACTATATTTCAACTATTGGAGTAAAAGGAAGTGACTTTAGTTTTATTAAAGATAATATTACTCTACAAATTTCCCTTCATTCACTAGATGAAGAGAAAAGAAACTGGTTAATACCATTTGTTAATAAATTAACAATCGAGGAATTAGGACAAATTAGAACCAAGAGTAATTTAAAGACTACCATTAACCTAACTTTAGTGGATACTGATGACTTTGATATCGATAAATTAAATAAATATTTTGATAAAGATTATTTTTTTGTTAAGTTATCACCAATCAATGAAAATGCTGTTAGTGATGGTAATAATTTGGGAAAAGGAATCATAGAAGGGGTGAAATTATTATAATGGCAGTCAGAGATAATATATTTAGATATAGAATTATAACTAATTTAAATTGTAACATGAATGAATCAAGTGGACCTAATGGGAATTGTTATTTCTGCTACCAACCAAATAAAGCACCACTACAGTTAGATATTGAAAAAATGAGAGAAACTATGAAGCGTGTTGGCAAATTGAAAAGAGCTACAATCATGGGTGGAGAAGCAACCATTAGAAAGGATCTAGTAGATTTCATCAAATTAACTAGAGAAAATGTTACTGATGATGTATGTTTAGTTACCAATGGTATTTTACTAAATGAAGAAAGGATAAAAGCATATCAAGAAGCTGGATTAACAGAAGTAGCCATATCTATATCATCATTAGAGCAATATATGAGAAGAAGAGAGCAAGCCTTATTGTGTAAAAAATACATTCCAAACACGAGAATTAATATACCTAAATGTAAGGAATCTACAGGAGATAAATTAGTAGAACTATTAAAAGTTATATTAAGAGATGATTTTTACGTCATTGTCTGTGAGGACTTAATGGGAAGATATGGCGATTTTGATTTTCAAATAAAATTAGGAGCAGAAAAGATATTAGATGATGGATGTAACTTTTATGACTACGTATGGGAAGGTCATCAATTTGGTGTATTTGGTAATTATACTGGTTATGACGATACAGATATCATCATTACACCAATAGGTAACTTTTGTAAATGGGAGAGTTATTGTGAACACGTTGGCAACTGTTCTTTAAACAAAAATAAAAGTAGTGTTGATAAAGAAAAAATATTAAAAAAAAATTAAGGATTGACTTTGGTAGTGGATATAATCCAAATAAAGAATATAAAGTATGTGATATCACGTATTTGCCTAATTTAGATTATGTATATGATCAAGAGCAAAATAAGATACTAGGTTGTAGAAAAAATACAGTAGATGAATTCTATTTGAGAAATGTAGTGCATCATTTGCCAGATATGAAAAGAACTTTTGAATGTTTAATTGAATATCTAAAAGAAGATGGAGAAATAAAAATTATAGATGTAAGAGAAGAATATTTTAGAACCAATGTTATTTTAGATACCATATGGTATCGGTATGTCATTCCAAGATATGAAGTATGGTTTAGTAGGCACTATAGAAATTATTTTGAAATATTAGAAAGTTTGGGAATGAAAAAAGTAGATTACTATATTCAAGAGGAAAAGGAGGTGTCAATATGGAAAAAATCATTCAAGAGTTAGAAATGAACGGCTATGATTATGCTATTGCTATCGCAACAAAAGCAGAAATTGAAGCTGGAGCTGCTTGTGGACAATTAAGCATTATAATCGAAGAATAGAATTTAAAGATTATAAAAAAGGAAACGAAAAAGTTGTTTCCTTTTTATGTGTGCTTCTATATTACTTTTATCAAAGAAATGATAAAATATGATTAACAAAATATGGATAAAATAGAAAAGCATTAAAATAGTGTTTTAGATAGTAAAGCATATGAAGGTAAAAATATAGAATGATTATCTAAAGAGTCATAAAAAGAAAATTACTTAGCAATAATAGAAAAAACATATTTGTAGTCATATAGGAAATGTTTCAAAAAATATAAATAGATAAAAATAATCCATTCAGTAATATATAAGATCAATATGCGTATCAACTAGGTATCATATATTATTTTATTCTGAAAAATAAAAAACTGCTAAGTACAGAAAAATAGGAGATATTTATGGCAAAAGTAAAATTATTTGATTTATTATTTCGTTTTAAAGAAACTGATTATGAAAAAATAGTATTTAATCATCCATGCAAAGAATTAAAATCACTCTATGATATAGGAATTATTTTTGGAGGAATTTCCATGATACCATATAGAGTGGAAGAAGGAATCAGACTTTATAAACAACAACAAATAAAAAAAATATTAGTCTCTGGAAAAAATCCATTTTTTTGCTTTAAAAAAAATAGTGAAGCAGAAAAAATGTATAAATATTTGATAAATCATGGTGTTCCAAAAGAAGATATTATCATAGAAAATAAAGCTAGAAATACTTTGGAAAATATCAAATATTCTTTAAATCTATTAAAAAAAGATTACGATATTAAATCAATATCATTTGTTCTTATTACTTCTGACTTTCATGTGAAAAGATGTATGAGAATGCTTAATCACATTCTTGGAACAAAAGAAAATATATATGGAGTAGGAGTAAAAGATTCACTTACAGATAGAAAACATTGGAAAAGGACAAAATATGGAAAAAAGATAGTCCAAAGAGAGGCTTTCTTGCTTTGGTATTATGCTAAAAAAGGATTTTATTTTGAATAAAACGAAAAAAACAATAGATAAAAATATTATAAGAAAAAAGCAATCAGAAAAAATCGAAAAGTCGGACGTCTGCTTATTTGGACTTCCTCTTTTAAAATGTTTAAAATTTAACTTTAATTATATATAAATAAGCTTTCATAATAATGCCATTAGATTTTTGTTGAACTAAATCATCATCAACTATATAATAAAAGATAAGTAGAAGCAGAGTAATAACAAACAAAAATTGCTTCATACTTAGAAAGAGTAGTTTTATGAAAAAAAGAAGAAAAATAATAATACTATTAGTGACAATATTACTAATAAACGAAAATGCTTTTGCACATCCAGGAAGAACAGACGGAAATGGTTGTCATACTTGTAGGACAAATTGTGAATCCTGGGGACTAAGAAAGAATGAATACCACTGTCATAACGGAAATAGCTATTCAAATTCCAGTGGCTCTAATAATTCAGGCAGTTCTAGTAACTCAAATAGTTCCAATAATTCTAGTGGTTCAAATAGTTCTAGCGGTTCAACAAACCAAGGAAGTTCTACTAGCTCTAATGAAATATATGTAAAGAGTAACGACACTTCTATAGCATCTATTACAATTGACAATATTGATGTTAATATAGATGAAGAAATGAATTTTTCAACAATAAATCAGAATCCAACAATATTAGTAACACCGTCACATAATAAAGCTTCTGTTGAAGTAGAGAAAAATCCAACATTAAAATCTGGAAACAATAAAATAATAATAACGATAACTGCAGAAGATTCAACAAAAAAACAATATATTCTTAACATAAAACTAATAAGTATGGATGCTACATTAAAGAATCTAAGAATAAATGAACAAAACATAACAATACAAGATGAAATAAAAATGGAAACAACAGATGAAAAAATTTCCATTCGGGCAATACCAACAAATAAAAATGCCAAAGTAATCTATGACAAAGATAAAAAGTTAAAAATTGGTAACAATCAATTTATCATTCAAGTAACCGCAGAAGATGGTATTACAAATAAACAATATACATTAAATATAGAAAGAAAAAGAGTTTTGAGTAATAATACCAATGTAAAAATATCAATTAATGGAAAAGAAGTAAAATTTAATCATAATAAAAGTAATACTATTTATTTCTCGTACAATACTGATAAAATAGAAATAGACTATGAACTAGAAGATGAAAAATCAAAAATAGATTTAGAATATGATAAAAATTTACAAGTTGGGAGTAGAGAAATTAAATTTAAAATAATCTCAGAAAGTAATAAAACAGAAGAATATATAATTAATCTTTATAGATATGATAAATATGAAGAAGTGATTAGTACCATTATAGGAATCATCATGATTTTTGTACTAGGGTTTGGAACTTATAAACTATTTAAATTATTAAAAAAGATGCGAAGAATCAAATTATAAAAAAAGAATATAAAAAACAATTACCAAAATTTTAATAAAAAAATAAAAACATCCAGAATCGTAGTGTAATAATAGGAAAAAAAATTATTTTGGAGACAGTATGGAAAAAAAGATTAGATTTTATTATGAAGAAACAGGCCCTTATGCACCAAAAGAAGGACTTGAATTTATAAGAAGAAATAATATTGCGATTATAGTAAAATTCGAAAATCAATATTTATTTCTTTCATGGAACGAAGTTGACTATGAAAAATCCCTTATAACTGGTGGAATAGACTGGTATGAGATGCCTGAAGATGCTGTTAGAAGAGAATTGCTAGAAGAATCTGGATACTATGATATAAAAGGGATAGTCCCAGTAGATGCGATTAATGTTTCTAGATTCTATGTAGAACATAAAAATCAAAATAGAGAAGCAGTTTACTTTCCTTTTTTAGTAGAACTTAACTCTTTAGCACAAAAAGAAATAGATGCACAGGAAAAGAGGGAGCATACCTGCCTTTGGATAGAAAAAGAGGACTTAAAAAGAGTTCAATTATTCGATAATCACAGAAAAATGTTAGAGTGTGCATTAGAAATGATAGAAAAAGAACAATCGGGGAAAAATCCCCAATTAAGAAAATAAAAATAGAAAGATAAAAGTAGACATAAATATTGAAATCATCAATAAAATGTTTACTTTTTTTAATTCGAATGAAAAATCTGACAAACTATAAAATCCATAGTATAATAAAAATAATAAATATAAGAAAGTAGGTGAAGGTTTTGTCTCCTCTAAATTATCAAGAACGCTTTTTAAAATATAAAGACATTATTATAGAAGAAATGATTCAAGAATTTGGAGAGCAGTATAGAGAAGATATTATAGAAAGAGTAAATAGTCACTCTATCATTCTTCAAGGGAACCCATTAGATGATTATACCTACTTATGTACCCATACAGAAAAAATAAAATTTACAGATCGATTTATCATCAAGGAAAGATATAGAAAATTAGAAAAAATCAAAGAAAAAGCTAGAAATGAATTAATGGATGAATTTGAATGGTTCATTGCAGCATTTTTTAAAATAGATAAAAGCCTAATAGAGAAAAATTCTAAAGAACTAGTTTCACTTTTTGCAAATGAAAACTTTGATGAAAGTTATATTGATTCGTATGGTTTTAGTAATATTGATTTATTGAATAGGATGGATACTCCACAAATAGTAAAGGAAAGTATTTTAAATGATCAACAAACACTGAAAGAAAAGCTAGGAAAGTTTGGAATTATAGTAGATGAAGAATTTATAAATCAAGTAGACGGATTTCTAGAAAAGAGGGGGTTAGAAAAAGAGGAATATTATCACAAAATTTTAAAAAGTAATTTTAGTTATAATAGAGAATTATCTAAGTTACTACAAGAGAAAAATCCTGATATTCTTTTTCACATGTCATTTTTTAAGCTTCCTAGTAGGACAGTAATTATAAAACCAGATGGAGAAATAAACAAGTATCTTTTTTGTCCAGTGGTTAGACTGATAAATCAAAACATTAATTCTCTAGATACAACCTTAATTCATGAATTAGTGCATACAGTGGAAAAAGAAGGAAATGGAAAGAGTAGTATTATCGACGAAATTATAGTACAGAAGGCCGCAATAAATATTACAAATAGATTACATGAAAATGGAATTTTTATATTTGATGATAAAGAGAATTGTGTAGTAGAAGGTGCTTGTACTTATGAAGTATTATTCCCACTAATAGATCCAATACTTTCAAATTATTATAATTTACTAAAAGAGGAATTAGTTGATGGTGATATTCATTCATTAGATAAAGTGTTTGGGGAATCTTGGAAAAAATTTGAAAAAGAATTAGAACAAATATATACCGTATTTTATGAAATGAGTTTAAAGGTGAATGGATTAAATTGGAAAACAGATCTTAGTAATCTTAATCGATATATGGAAGAAATGAGTGATTTCTATCATAGAGGAGGAAAGCATGTATAAAGAATTAAAAGAAATTTTAATCATTACGAATATCTATCATAAAAAGTATAAAATTATTTTAGATAATCAAAATCGAGAAATTATAGTAAATGATGAATTAAAATACCATTCTACAAATTTTGAAAATTACATAAGTGACTTACTTCGTTTCATTAGATCTTGGACTATGAACCAAAGATGCATAGATTACCAAACCTTAATAGAAATTACAGAAAATAATAATACCTATACCTATTATATAGGAAACGATTTACCGAGTAATTATGATAGTTTTATAGAACTATTAATTCAAATGATATAAGATATAAAGAAATGGATATAGATAAAGATAAAGAAATAT
>CATLHA010000024.1 GCA_949948745.1 uncultured Caryophanales bacterium | reverse complement strand
TCAATACTATTTAATTTTATCTTAGTAATTCTAGTGATAGTTTTAATCATAAACTAAAATAATCAGGGGGTTTTGGTTAAAATAAAAACATTTGATAGAAATCAAATGTTCCCAAAAACGTGGACATTTGAGAAGCAACCAAATGTATCTCCACTACTTATAGTATATATATTTTTTTTAATATATACAATAATAATTTCAAAATTTATTTCTCTTAGTCATAAATCCTAAAATTATACATAAGGTTAATTGACAGGAAAGAGTGTGATAATGTGGATAAAATTGAAATTATTAAAAATATTGCGAATCGTACAGGTGGAGATATTTATCTAGGTGTAGTAGGTGCAGTGCGTACAGGAAAAAGTACTTTTATAAAAAAGGTAGTTGAGAACTTAATTGTTCCGAATATTGAGGATGAATATGAAAGAAAAAGGGCTTTAGATGAAGTTCCACAAAGTGCTGCAGGAAAAACTATTATGACAACAGAACCTAAATTTGTTCCTAATACAGCTGCTAAAATTAAAATAGATGATTTTTCATGTAATATTCGATTAATTGACTGTGTTGGATATTTAATTAATAATGTTAAGGGTGCTGAAGATGAAAATGGTCCAAGACTTGTAAAAACTCCTTGGTATGACGAAGCAATTGCTTTTAGTGAAGCTGCAGAAGTAGGTACTGAAAAAGTAATTAGAGACCATTCTACTATTGGAATTGTAGTCACGACGGATGGTTCTATTGGAGAATTTAATCGTAGTGATTATTTAGAAGCTGAAGAGAGAGTAATTCGAGAACTAAAGAGCTTAGGAAAACCTTTTATTGTTATTGTAAACTCTACACATCCAATGCTTCCAGATACGGAAAAGGTATGTGAGAAATTAAAAGAGGATTATCAAGTCCCAGTATTACCTATGAATATTGAGAATATGAATCAAAAAGATATGTATGATATTTTAAGAGAAGCTTTATATGAATTTCCTATTTTAGAAGTGAAAGTTAATATGCCTGAGTGGATTGCTATTTTGAATCCAGATCATCCAATTAAGAAAAGCTATATTGATGCAATTAAGGAAAGTGTTATTGAAGTTGATAAACTTCGTGATGTTGAAAAAATCAATAAACATTTTATGGGAATTGAAAGTATTTCTAAATCATATTTATCAGAAATTGATCCTTCTACAGGTGAAGTTACAATTAATTTAGAAGCACCAGGAGATTTGTATCAGCAAGCACTTACGGACATTATTCAAATAGATGTTAGGAACAAAGCAGATTTATTATCCTTATTTCAAGATTTTAATGAGGCGAAGAAAGAATATGACCAAATAAAATATGCTTTGAAGATGGTAAAACAAACGGGATATGGAGTTGCTTCTCCAACAATAGATGATATGAAGCTAGATACACCAGAAATTACAAAACAAGGTCCTAGGTATGGCGTAAAACTTCGTGCTACAGCATCTTCAATTCATATGATTCGTGTTGATGTTAACAGTACTTTTGAACCAATTATCGGTAGTGAGTTACAAAGTAAGGAACTTATTAATTATCTAATGAAAGATTATGAAACAAATCCATCTAGTATTTGGAAAAGTGAAATATTTGGTAGAAGTTTAGATGCCATTGTACAGGAAGGAATTCAATCTAAAATTAGTATGATGCCCGATAATATTCGATTTAAATTGCAAAATACTTTAACTAAAGTTGTAAATAAAGGTTCTAATAATATGATTGCAATTGTTTTATAAAAAAGGAAACAGATTTATACATGTTTCCTTTTTTCTTTTAAATTAATTTTTGTTTTTGGATTAATTATCAGATATATGAAGTATCCGAATGCTGGGATTGCTAGAGTATTTATTATCTTTTCTAGTGTTGTTTTTGTATAAGCTAAGGTGTAAGTTCCATTTCCTTCAATTCTAGCTTGTATAAAACCATTTTCACTTTCTTCTAATGATAGAACTTTTCCATCCTTAGTTTCTAATTTATATCCTAAATAGTATAATCTTGGAAATTCTATTATTGTTTCAATACTAGAGGTTTCTAATGTAAAAGTGATTTTTTGGTTTTCTATTTTTTCATCTATAATGATTGCATTTCCTGCGATTAACATTATATCATTTCCACGATAATCAAAATATAGTTTGTTTTCATATGCTTTTTTTGGTAGATATTCTGTAGAATGACCCATGCCACTATTTGCTTCTATTTCACCGATTTCATATACATCATTACTTAATTTTACTAAAAGTGGAATCTCTGTTAGGATTACACCTGCTATTACAATAATTACTAAGTTTTTTACTTTCTTTTGATTCTTCATTTTGATAAATATAAAAGGTGCTAGTAAGCTAATAGAAACTGTAAGCATTGTTTCCATTCGCCATGGGAATTGTATAAAGTATAGGAAGTCTGGCACTAATTTCCAAGGAAAAAAATTTAACGAGATTATAAGGGCTGATAAAGTAAATATCCAAAGAAAAATCTCTTCTTTTCTTTTCTTTTTATCTTTGATAAATAAATATCCAGTGAGGAAAACTAATCCTAGTACTATATAATTTATATACATTGGAATTTCCCAAGAATAATCATTCAGTATTTTTACATAATCCCATATTTTTAAACTATAGGTTTTCATATAATCAAGATTACTCATATAATTTTTTTCATAAATCATATAATTTCCAGATAGTTTATGTTCAGCCATTGTAACTAAACCAGGTAATGATAGAAAGATAATAACAAGTGTTGCTTTTAGTAGCATGATTAGTTTTTCTTTTTTAAAAAATTCTTTTCTATAAATAATAATGAATGGTATTAATAGAAGAGCAAAATATAAAGTTATTACTAAGTGGGAGTATAATAATCCAACGCATCCGCTAATAAAGCAAAGATAAAACATTCTTTTATTATCTTCTAGTAGGTATAATAGTCCAAGAAGTACTAAAGGTATAAACAAAAATGTAAATACCTCATTAAATGCATGACGAACTACAATATCTCCTAATCTATAAGGCATAAATAAGAAGATAGTGCTAGATAATAAAGCAAGATTATTTTTCTTTGTTATTTTTTTACTAAGGCAGTATATAAGACAAGCAGATAAGAATGTGATAATTCCATATACAATAACTACAGTATGGAGTGTGCTTATATGAAATATCTCTGTTATTTTAGAAAAATATGCTGTCAATAGATGTGGAAGCATTGGGTAAAAGAGATGAGTTCCATATCCAAAAGCATTTCCAATTGTACTAGATATTCTGTTTGGTAAAAAATGATTTGCTATATCTAATTTTAAAGAATCAATGTTTGCTACATGAAACACTGTGTCATGTCCTAAACTGCTAGGACCTAATAATAGTGGTAGCATTACTATAATTGATAGTATTAATATGATTAAAATATTATGTTTATCCTTTTTCATTTAAATCACCTATTTTCTATATTCTATCAATATAATACCATATATTTACCGGTTTATGAAAAAAAGCTTTGAAAATTATGATTTTTACTAAATCTGCTTGTTTTTTGTTTTAAAGTATGCTAATTTATATATGTAAGCATAGATTGGTGCTTATATACTTAATAAAATATTGGAGGTTAACACACATGAAAAAAGTAGAATTTGTAGAAGCTGTTGCTGCAAAAACAGGATTTACTAAAGCTGATGCAACTCGTGCAGCAGATGCAGTTTGGGATGTAGTAAAAGAAGCATTAGTAAATGGAGATAAAGTAGCAATCGCTGGATTTGGAACTTTCTCAGTTGGAGAAAGAGCTGCTCGCGAAGGACGTAATCCACAAACAGGTGAAACTGTTAAAATCGCTGCTTGCAAGTCTGCTAAATTTAAGGCTGCTTCTGCTTTAAAAGACGCACTTAACTAATTGTAAAGAAAGTCAAGAAATTGACTTTTTTTTTTGCATTTCAATAGTCTATTTGATACAATGAATGTGAGGTAATATGTATGAAAAGAATAATGTTTTTATTACTTGTTTTTGTCCTTTTTACTGGATGTAGTGATAATTCTACTGCTAAACATGAAAATAAAGAGGAGTATAAACAAATTACTTCAGAAGAGATTTATGATAAAATCAATAAGTCAAATGACAAAGAGATTTATATTATCGATGTTAGAACATCTGTAGAATATAGTAATGGACATATTCCTACTGCTTTAAATATTCCGCTTTCTTCTATTTCTTCCATACAAAATACAATTCCTGATAAAACAGTTGAAATTATTGTTTATTGTCAGTCTGGTAGTAGAAGTAGAAAGGCAGCTGAATCTTTGTTAGAATTAGGTTATCAAGAAGTTTATGATTTAGGTGGAATTATCAATTGGAATTATGAAATTACTCAATAAGAGGGGATTATATGCTTGATGTAGCAATAAAATTATTAAAAAAAATAGAGGATAATGGTTTTCAAGCCTATATTGTAGGTGGTTTTGTTCGTGATTATGTACTTGGAATTACTTCTAATGACATTGATATTTGTACCAATGCCAAACCTAAGGATATACGTTCTATTTTTAAGGATGCCTGTCTATCTAATGATGATTATGGTTCCATTACAGTAATTATTAAGAATGTTCGATTTGAAATCACTACTTTTAGAAAAGAATATTCATATACACATTATAGAAAACCAGAGGAATATGAATTTGTTGATAATTTACATGAGGATTTACAAAGAAGAGATTTTCGTATGAATACACTTTGTATTAATCGTGATGGGGAAATATTAGATTTACTTGATGGTGGAAAAGATATTGAACATAAAATTATTCATACTGTCGGTAGTAGTTATGACCGTTTATCTGAAGATGCTTTACGTATTTTAAGAGCTATTCGTTTTGCGACGATTCTAAATTTTAGTCTTAGTGATGAAATAAGAAAAGCTATTTTAGATACCAAGGAAAATATTCGTGAGTTGTCTTATCAAAGGAAAAGAGAAGAACTTGATAAAATATTTACAAGTGTTAATGTTAAAGAGGGAATTAATCTTTTATTGGAGTTTAATCTTGATCAGGTATTGGAATTATCAAAATTAAAAGAAGTTACCAATTTTGAAGATTTAATTGGTATTTGGGCACAATTAGATGTTCAGGATATTTATCCATTTACTAAGAATGAGAAACAGTTAATTACAAATATTCAACTAGCGCTAAAGAAAAATAATTTAAATAATCAAGTATTGTATACTTATGGTCTTTATGTAAATTGTGTTGCAGCGAATATTAAAGGAATTTCAAAGAAAGAGGTAACACTTCAATACAATTCTTTGCCAATTAAGTGTCGTTCAGATATTCAACTAGATGGGACAGAAATCAGTGAATTATTATGTAGAAAACCAGGTCCATATTTAAAAGAAATTTTTAAAGATTTGGAAGTTAAGATTTTAAATCTGCAGTTAGAAAATGAAAAAGAGGCTTTGATTACATATTTAAAAGAAATGTATTCTTAGTTTATTTTTCTTTTTCTTTTTGATATAATATACAAGAAAAAGGAGGATTCTGTTGATGAAAAATGAAAGAATGATTAAAATATTAAAACAAAAAAATTTTGTAGTACCCCTTTATTTATTTCAGTTAAGAGAAAAATTTTCTTTACCTTTTGAAGAGTTTATATTTTTAATATATCTTTCTAATATTGATGAGATATTTGTTTTTAATCCTACAAAAATAATGAATGAATTGAATCTTTCTTTAGAAACTATAATGACTTACTTAGACCATTTAACGGAAACAGGATATATTGAAGTTAAAGTTATGAAGAATGAAAAAGGTGTTATGGAGGAGTATATTTCATTAAAACTTTATTATGAAAAGATTGCAAAATTTTTATTAGATGATATGACCAATACAGAAATGATAGAACAAGAAGAAAAGAAAACTATTTATGATAAAGTTGCAGATGGATTTGCTAGACCGATTAGTTCTATTGAAAGAGAAATTATTTCTTCTTGGATTGAAAATGGTTTTAAGGAAGAACTTATTTTAGCAGCTTTAAAAGAAACTGTGTTTAATGGAGTTTCTAATCTTCGCTATATGGATAAAATTCTTTATGAATGGAATAAAAAAGGATTCAAGACTGCAGAAGATGTGGAAATTGATAAACAGAAATATCAACAAGCGCAGAGACAAAAGGAAAAATTAGAATTATTTGATTATGATTGGTTTGATGATGATGAACATGAATAAGATATCGATAAAAGAAAAAGTAGAGAGATTTGAGGATTATTTAGAGGAGCTTTATTCTGATGCAAGGTGTGAGCTTCATTATACAAAGGATTATGAACTTTTAATTGCAGTTGTTTTAAGTGCGCAAACAACTGATAAAAGGGTAAATTCTGTAACACCAATTCTTTTTTCTAAATATCCAACATTAATACATTTATCAGAGGCCTCTATTGATGATGTTTCTAAAATTATCATGCCCATTGGAACGTTTCGAAAAAAGGCACAATTTATAGTTGATATAGCTTCTAGATTAGTCGATGAGCAAAATGGTATTGTTCCGAATGATCCAGAGTACTTAGTAACATTACCTGGTGTTGGTAGAAAGACTACAAATGTTGTTTTATCTAATCTCTATGATTATCCCGCAATAGCAGTTGATACTCATGTGGAAAGGGTAAGTAAAAGATTGGGGTTTTGTAAGAAAGATGCATCTACTTTAGAAGTAGAACAAAAATTAATGAAATTATATAATAAAAAGGATTGGAGTAGGAGGCATCACCAAATGGTTCTTTTTGGAAGATACCATTGTAAAGCAGTTCGTCCTGAATGTGAAAATTGTAAGTTAAAAGATATCTGCTCTTTGAAGTAGATATCTTTTGATTTGTAATTGTATTTTTTTATGGAAAAAATTGATAAAAAAATCTAATGGTTCTCTTTGATTCATCATTGAGGTAGTACTTTGACTTCTATTTTCTTTTCTTTTTTCTTTTTTGGAGAGGGACCTATTGGGGAAGTAAAATCTAAGAATCTTTCTAAATCTGTTATTAAATCAATTCCTGTATTTGCTTGAATCTCTTTTAACATATTTATTTCATTTTGAATATTTATAATAGTTCTGGTCTTTAATTGTTCAGATACTGATTCAATTAGCTGTTTTATTTTTTCAGTTTCTAATTCCATCTTTTGAATATCTAATGTTTCTCTATAATCCTGATTTAGACTATCTCCGATTTTATAATCATTAATAATACTACTATCAATATTACGTTTTAATCTGTTTAATCGTATCAAAGTATTTTGATAATCTTGTTCAATTTTTCTTGCATGTTCTAACTTTTTATTTAGTGTGGCTGTCATTTCTTTTTTGAATGTTTCATCCTTAATTTTTTTTGCTTCTTCTAGACAACTGTTAATATCATTTATTGTATGAATACTATTTACACTTTTTTTTAATGACTCTAGGAATAATCGATTTTTAATTTCATTCTCTATTTCTGTAAGTTTTTCTATTAATTCTTTCCTATCTTCTTCTGTTAGATTACTTGTTGAGATTTCATCTCTTATGTGTTCACATTCTTCTATTTTTGAATCTATAGTCAATCTAGATAGTTTTTGTTCAATTGCTTTTTTTCTTTGGGTAGAGATTTCTCTTGTTTTTTCTAGCAAAAGTTCTAAAAACATATTCATTTTACTTTCATCTAATTTTGAGGAAGATATTTCGGCTCTTAATTGAGCAATTCTTTCAGATGTAGTGTTGATGCTAATTTTATTAATTTCTTTTTCAATTCTTTCATATCTAGCGTTTATGTCGATATAATCATTAATAGTAATAGTTGTTTTTTCATCATAAATCGGTATGACAATGTCATCGCCTTTTGAAATTGCATCCATCAAATCGGTTATAATATTTTTATTTCTAATTAATTTTTCTTTCCATTTTTCATTTTTACTTTTTGTTGCTTCCGTTATTGATGTTTCTAATGCATCAACTAATGTTTGTTGTTGTTCATTTTTGGCTGTTAAATTAAAATCTGGTCCTAGTAGTCTAATTAGTGGTTCGATATCTCCATAGTAATCCTCACTATAAATAGCACTATGGATTAGGGTATCTCCATCTTCATCCTTTATATTTACATCATAGCCGTATTGTTTGGCTAGTGGAATTATTTTCTCAAAGAAAGACAGTGAATAGGGAATTACCTTTCCATCTATTTCAGCACCGTATAGTGCTTGATGTAAGAAGGTATAACCACCATATGCCTTTGTATTGGGACTTAGTCCTTCTTTAAATAGGATGGTTAGCATTTTTTCTACTTTATCTTCTTCATATTTTTGATCTACTAGACAATGAGATAAATATAAATCTGTTTCTTCATCTTTTGTTGTAATTTGTTCAAAAACTTCTTTAATGTTTTGACCGGTGATTTCATTTACAGTTCTACTTTCTAAATATTCCGTTAATTTTTCCTGTAATTTTTTCATAGTTTCTCCTTTTTTATATTATAACGTATTTATTTTATATATTGCTTAATTAATTGTGGATTAATTACTTTTTGATTTGTACTACTAACAATTGGTAATTCAAAATTGGTATAGTCTAAGATATCAATTACTTTTCTTACGAAGATTAATTGTTCCTTTTGTTCTGTTGGCAGATAGACTGCTTCAAAATATTGATCAGTGATTTGATCTAGAACATGAAATTCATCTTCATATCCATAATTCCTTTTTCCATTTTCTTGTGGAAACGGATTTAAAAAGTTCGATTTTGTAGAATCTCTATCAATGGCTGGTGTCTCTTTTTTTAAAATGATAGAGGCTCTATTTCTTACATAGGTGTTAAAGGCATTTGAATTGGCACTTAAGTTTTTTGCTATACAAAGGTGATAAGTACCATTGTTATTTTTGGTTCTAAATCCTAGTTGATAAGGACACATGATTTTTCTAGTTAAAAGAATTTTTAAAATATTTTTATTGGAACTTCCATGATAATAATAATCATCCTTTTGATGAGATAAGCCATTATTTATTTGACTTATTAGTTCATCGAGTTTTTCTTTATCAATATCATATGGATTGTCCATAATTGATTTTATTAGTATGTCATTTTGTTTTTTTTGTTCTATGAATATCATATTTTCTCTTTTTAATATTTCTAAAAGATTTATAATTTCTTCTTTACAGCGTGGATCTTTTTCAGTGCATACAATATCAATTTCATTTTTGGTTGTAACGCCAATATAATAATCTTCATTTAAGTATCCAATTGTATAAATTGGGTTTGGAGTGTTAATTCCACTATCTTTTTTTATTGAATTTATCATATTTTCTAATGTTAGTTTATTGATAGTATCAAATCTTATTGGTTTTTTTCTTGGATATCTATATTTTGTCTTTATTTCATAATTTAGATTTTCCTGATAGCTTCCGGCGATAATATATTGTATTTTACTAGAGTCTATTAGATATAATCCCTCTTGATTTTTTGGATGGAACATTTCCTCTCTATAATTAGATAAAAGATTTTCTTCTTTTAATTCTAATTCTATATCGTGTTCATTTCTTCCTAGGGTTACTATTTTTATTGATTCTTTCTCATTTTCATTTTCTTGTGATATTTTCATTATAGATTTAGCTGCATCTTTTAGTATTTTTAATAATACTTTTGAAAATTCGCTATTTATCATGTCTTTTTTAACTTCAATATTATCAAAACATAATACTTGATTATTTCTCCATATCCAACTTATTGCGATTATTTCATTATCTTTATAGATACCAAATAGGCGACCATTTTCGTTAGTTATAGCGTGAATTAAATCTGCTTCTGCTAAACCACCTACTATCATACAGCACCCAACAATATTTGGTGAAAAAATTAAATTTGGATTATGCATATCTATGATTTCGTAATGATAATTGTCGATATTATTTTGATACTCAGGAATTGTTGAATACATTCTTTCTTTTTGTTCTAACCATAATGTACCAGTTTTTACAATATTTCTTTTATGATTTTTGTTTTCTACTAAATGGATATTGCTGATAATTGGAAAGTAATTTGCTTCGGATAATAGTTTTTCATTTGATATAGCTTGATACTCTATAATATCTGTATATTTTATTTTCTTTTTTAAATTTTTATACAAGTATTCATACCAATTATAATAATCCTCCAATTGTTCTATTGATAGTTCAAAAATATTTGGATGTTCTTTTAAACAAACCTTGAAACTTTCTAATACATTTTTCTTTTTCTTAGTTCCTAGACTCATTATAAATGTTGATAATTTTGAATATGAAATTTCTTTTTGTTGTAACAATAATTTAGATATATCATACCCTAAAAAAGAAAGCATTTTAAGTGCTACAGTATTTGTTTGTTTATTTATCATATTTTCTTTTAACTGTGTTACTTTTAAAATTCTATTTCTGATGTCATTATATTGTTTTGGATTAAATTCTTCTATTTCTTCTATTGAAAATTTATTTTCTTCTATTTGATAATTCTCTGTTTTACAAATCATTATTATTTGCTTTACACTAGAGATATCTATAAAGTATTTTATAAAATCTTGAGTACGAATTAGTTTATTAAAAATAAATTCAATTTTTTCATTATACTTTTTATTAGTAATTTGTATTTTGCATTTTATATATTCTTTATATATTTCATATAAATTTTGGTATTCCTCTGTATTTTTATATGAGATTCTGTTTTCATACATATTAGATAATTGAATAACTTTTTCAAAGAATGGAATGAGATAATCGTTGATTACTTGAATTTTAAGATTATAGGTAGGTTCTTTTATTTCATTTTCCTTTCTATTTTTTGTGTTTCTTCTTTTTTTTATTATCTCGATTTGTTCTGGAATAAACTTATTATTAATTTTTCTTAGTATATCTTCTAATTCAAATTGATTGAATTTTTTTATTAAATGAAGTGTAATATTCTTTCCTAAAGTAAGTAATGCCTCCAGAATAATTTCTTCTATATTTGAGTAGGTACTTGTATAAGTCTTTTCTTTTTTATGGGGTGGCACTTGTAGTATTTGATTGAAAATTTCATAATAATCTTCTGCTTCAATACTTTCAAGTTCTTTTATTGTATAGTGATTAGCTCTTTTACACCGTATTCCTATTTTATCAAATAAGATTAGTTCTTTTTTTGTTTTTAATTTTATAAAATTAGTAAAATAATTCATCCATAATTTTTTTCTTTCATCAAAGGATTCTTCTTGAGAGATTTTAAATATTATATTTTTGAAAACTTCTTCTAAATAAGTAGAGTTTTCATTATCTAATATTTTATCTTTATTTATATGGATAAGTTTTAAACATAATTGGTATAATTTATTTTCTTCTAGTGGAATTTTATTTCTATGTTGTTCTCCTATATAGATTAATATTTCTAAGAATTCTAAGGAATCTATAATATATTTTTGTAAAAAACCTTTATATATAGAATCTTTTTTTAATATGTTTTCTAATTCAGTTATTTTTAGAGTTTCATCTTTTATAATGGATAGAGATTCTATAATTTTATTTTTAATTTTGAATGAATTAGTGAGATTTAAAAGATCAGTAATTTCTGTTAATTTCTCATTTCCTATGATTTTTATTTTTAATTGATCTATTTGTTCCAATACAGAATCTATAGTAGAAAAATCTCCTGTTTTTTTACTATAATGTTGATTACTTTGAAGCACTTGTAATAGTAAGTTTAGTGATATTTGTTTTTCACTTAATTCTTTGTTTAGTAGGTTGTTATCTTTTCTAAAAACTCTATCAAAATATAAATAATTTTCATTTATAGAAAAGTTATAGGGAGAAAGGTAGGGGTATAGTTCTTCAATGAAAATATTAATAGTTTCTATTTCCTTACAATAATTATAGTATTGAATATATTCACTGTTTTCATCAATATCTCCATCTTCTAATAAATCATCTGTTGAATGTGCTTCTGCTTTTGTATAAGTTAGTATTGTAGCTATTATTTTAATATTTTCATTGATTAATTTTTTTAGCAAATTGGGGTTATTGATTTGTAATAAGAGACGAATGATATTAGGTGATAGAGGGTTCAACTCTACTAAAGTATTAAAGAATCTAATAACTGATTCTGGTTTATTTTGTTCAACTTCTTTGGTAATTAAATTTTTTGTTTGAAACATAAAATGAAGGGGATAATTTACGAAATATTCTTTGTTTCTATCTATAATAGAAGAGATTAAGTTTAAGTCATTAATATCTTCTATTTGTACTTTGTCCGAAATTAATTGCATATAAAAAAATTGAATCCTTTTTTCATTATTATCCCTCTTACCACAATGTTTAATGTTGTTGTTTAGTATACTTTCTTTTCTTTTAATTGTCAATTTTCCTAAATATTTTCGCTGTATAAATTGGTAATGAAAATAATACAATAAAAGTAGGAGGTACTTTATGTCAAAGTTTAAAATTTATTTCAAATCTATTTTAATTCCAGTTATTATTGGTGGGATAGTTGGATTTTTAATTTCTGGTTCCATGGATTATGATTCTTTAGTAAAACCACCGCTATCTCCCCCAGGATTTTTATTTCCTATCGTATGGACAATTCTTTATATTTTTATTGGTGTTTCTTATGGTATTTTGGAAAGTAATTCTTTAATAGATGAAAGTAGCAATTTTATTTATTATTTTCAATTATTTGTGAATGCTTTATGGCCATTTTTCTTTTTTTTATTGAAGTGGAGGTTGTTTTCTTCTATTTGGATTATATTTTTAATTATTTTAATTATCTTGATGATTATTAATTTTTATAAAAAGAATAAGATTAGTGGTCTGTTACAGATACCATACTTATTATGGAGTATTTTTGCTACCTATTTAACTATATCAATTTATTTATTAAATCGTGCTTGATATTAGTTGATATTTCAATTATGATAAGCTATTTTTGTATTATTATTTAAAAGCTTTATGTTAATAGAATTTATATATTTTTTACATTTATCGAATAAGTTTATTATAAAAAGTCATATACTTTAATGGTGAGGTATATGACTTCTTTTCTTTTAACAATATTAGCAGGTTTATCTACAATGATTGGAACCATTCCAATTTTTTTAAAGAGACGTTCTGAAAATTTATTGATTTCTTCTTTGGGTTTTGCAGCAGGAGTAATGGTTACAATTTCTATTAGTGATCTTCTTCCTAGTTCTTTTTCTTCCCTAATGGAATCCTTCGTTTTTTTGCCAGCTTTTCTGATAGCTTCTATTTGTCTTTGTTTGGGAGTTGTTTTTTCTTTTTCTATTGATAAATATTTGCCACAAGATACTTTCAATTATGGAAAATTATATCATGTTGGAATTATTTCTTGCCTTGCAATCATAATGCATAATATTCCAGAGGGAATTATTACCTATTTAACATCCACTGCTGATTTTAGATTGGGTATTACATTAGCACTTGCAATAGCACTTCATAATATTCCAGAGGGCATTAGCATTTCTGTTCCAATTTATTATAGTACAGGAAGTAGGAAGAGAGCGTTATTTTATACCTTTATTTCGGGTATCTCAGAACCATTTGGAGCAGTTCTTGCTGCCTTATTTTTGGCCCCTTTTGTTAATGCCACTATTATGGGAATCCTATATGCTTTTATTGCAGGAATTATGATTCATATATCAATATATGAATTATTAAATGAGTCTTGTTCTTATAATAAAATTTTTCTTACTATTTTATCTTTTATCTTTGGATCTATCTTTATGTTATTTGGGCATTTTATGTTTTAAAGTGTTGAATATTTATATAAATAATAAAAAGAGAGCAATTGCTCTCTTTTCTATTGCACTGTTACAGTTCTTGTAATGGATTTTGTTTGACCATCTATTTTTACTGTATAAGTAATTGTATAAATAGTAGGCTCTAATGGTGTTTCTGTTCCATCGATAGAAGTTACCATATCTCCATTTGCTTTTTTGATTGTAGTTGTATATGTATAATCACTACCTTTTAGTGGAGATCCATTTTTTAACACTGTAAATGGATCTATTGGGTCTGTATATTTTTCATTGGTTGCAATTGTAACATTACTAGATCCATTTAAAGAAAGTGTATAGTCTACTTTTGGATTGTCTGTTGGATCAGGTTTTTCATTTCCGCCTGGTTCGTATTTAAATTCATAAACTGCTGGAGCGCTTTCATTATATTCATATTTTTCAAAAGCAGCAGTTACTTTATAAGTTCCAGATATATTGGTATTAGCACTAATTGTATATGTAGTATTTTTTGTAAATCCTAATAAGGCATCTCCATAATAAATCTTATATCCAAAATCACCATAATCAACATTTGCTGTAGGTGTATTTTGTTTATTCCAACTAATTGTTATTTGTTCTTTCTTTTCATTGTAACTAACTTTAAGTCCAGTAGGAGTTGGTATTTTATTATATTTTGAAGATGTTTCTGTAGGTTCACTACCTTTTTTGAAATATTCATATACAATTTGATCTTCTGGTGTAGATGCGCTAGGTAAACTTGGTGGATTACTTCCAGCTTCTACTCCAACTCTTACAACACTATTTGGAACTTCAAAATGTTTACCATTTTTATTGAATACTGCATTTCCTAAATCTTGATACAATTTTCCTCTATTTACAACAGCTTGAATATCAGTCATATAATATCCTTTTTTATTTTTTTCATATCCATATCGCATTGCGATAGCATATTCTGGATCATATCCTACAATCCAAGCATCAGGAACTGCATTTCCTGGGAATCCAAAGTTTTTCTTTGTACTATCTTCATAACTAGTTGTACCGGTTTTAGCTGCTAATTGAACACCACTTACTTTTGCTCCACTACTTAATCCGTTTTCTACAGCAGTTACTAACATATCTGTAATCATGAAAGCTGTTGAATCACTCATAGCTCTTCTTACAGTTCCTTCACAATTTTTAATTTCTCCAGTTTCTCTAAATACAATCTTATTTACAGATAATGGTTCGTGATAGGTTCCTCCATTTGCAAAAGCAGCATAGGCTGCAGCCATTTGAAGTGGAGTTGTTCCTTTTTTTGTACTAAAAGATCCTAATGAATGTGCTTCATGAATTCTTCCATTTTCAACTTCTGCATAAATTCCTAAGTTTGTAGCGAATTCTAATATTTTGTTATTTCCAACTTCTTTTTGTACTGTTTGGAACATCTTTAAAGCTGGGATATTTCTAGAATCTGCTAAAGCTCTTCTCATACTTATCCATCCGCGGAATTGTCTGTCTGAGTTATTGACTTCTCTTCCATTAGAATAAGTCCAAGGTTCATCTAATATTTGTTGATATGTTGAATAACTTAAATATTCTATTGCTGGACCATAATCAAAGATTGGTTTTGCAGTGGATCCTATTTGTTTTGGTAATTGTGTTGCAAAGTTTGTAGTTGTTCTTGGACTTGATTTAAAACGTCCACCACCTACGGCAACAATTTTTCCAGTATGAACATCAATAATTGCAGCACCAGCTTGGATTTTATCGTCTTTCCAGTATACTCTTTTTGCACCATTACTGTAGTAATCAGTGTTAAAAATTTCATCTACTCTTTGTTGTCTATCCTTATCCATATTTGAATAGATTTCTACTGGTGTTGTATATGGATTAATTCCCCAGTGATCCATAACTTCATCAATAACGGTATCGATATAACTAATATTTGCAACTGCTCCTTCTTCTTTTTTCTTTGTTATAGAAGTAATTGGAAGGCTTTTTGCCATATCTGCTTCTTCTTTTGTAATATAGCCATGTCTTACCATTAAATCTAGTACTGTATTTCTTCTTCTATAAGATGCTTCTGGTTTTAAAAGGGGATTAAAGGCTGTAGGGTTATTAAATACCCCAACTAATGTAGCTGCTTCTGATAGATTTAAATCTCTTACACTTTTTCCAAAGTAAGTTTGAGAGGCTTGTTCTACACCATAAGCATTGCTTCCTAATTCATGATTATTTACATAATATTCAATAATTTGTTCTTTGGTATAATTTTTTTCTAGTTTAAATACGGCTAAATAGATATCTGTAAATTTACGTGTAATACCTTCTGCATCCATACCACTTTTTGTACGCCCTGCATCTGTATAAGTTGTTGTAATTAACTGCATAGATAGTGTAGATGCACCACCAGCATTTCTCTTTCCAAGTACTTGACCAATACTTGCTTTAATAAAACGTGGAGCATCAAATCCATTATGTTGGAAGAATCTTGAATCCTCTGTTGCGATTAATGCATCGATAAATACTTCAGGCAAATCATCATAAGTTACATTTTCACGTAACTCTGCACCAAAACGATATATTTCTTCTCCGTTACTATCATATATAATACTTGCTTCTTTTTTGTTTAATTCTTCAATGTCAAATTTTGGAGCATTGTTTACGATATGTGCAAAGAATACTCCTACACCAACACAAGCAACTAATGCAAGGAGTAAGAACAAGATAATAAGAATGTTTACCACTTTCCTTAATCTTGGTTTACTATTTAATTTATCTAATAGCATTGCGAATCCTAAAATAATTGTAATTCCTATTGCAGTTACTAGTGTTAACAATTTTCCAATACTAAAGTAACAAATAACTAACGTTATTAATACTACGATAGCTACTGCAATTAAAAATTGTTGTTGTTCTTTTTTAGATACTTTTATGCCTTTTCTTGTTGTTTTTGTAGATTTATTTTTACTACTATTTAACGAAGTTTTTTTACTTTGATTTGTCTTCGCCATTATTTACACCTCCAATAATTTGATCTACGATTTTTAAATAATCTAATCTTGGAAACATTGATTCTTTAATTTTATATGCATTTTCCTTAAAATATGTATAAGGAATTGATTTCTTACTTTTTGTTTCCAAATATGAAAAAAGTTTTGATGCTTCTAATAAATATGTTTCATTTAAGGTTGTAAATCTAACTATCAGAAAACCGATACCACCGCAGTTTGTGATGTTTTTTAAGTGGTTAATCTGATGGATGTGAATGTTTTCTAATGGAAAGGATGTTTTTGATTTTGTTTCTTTTGCTTCGAAATCGATATATTTTGCTTTATATACTCCATTATAATCCGTAGTGGAAGGAGACTCGAAGTAGGCTTCCTTAATCTTTACAGCAGTTGTTTTGTTTTGTTTGGAAGGATAATCGATCTTCACTAATTTGATTGGAGTTGGTTTTTTATAAATAAATGCAATATTTCTATCTCTATAATATTCATTTGATTTATTGATATCTTCTTCTAAATCCATCCCTCGTCCAGCATAATTTACTTTTTTCTTATTCAATAACTGATATAATTCATTTTGATAAGTGCCACTAACTGTTGCTTGTTTTTTACATTTTAATTCTTTTTGATTTTCCATAATGTCACCTATGATTTATTATACTATATATTTTTTTGATTTACCATCTTTTTTGCTAATAAAAAAATGTCTTTATTTTTCTAGTTTTGTCGAATTTAATGTTTCATTTTTAAAAAAGTTGTAGATTAATGTAGAGGTGGAAAAAATGATTTATTTAGAAATTATTGAGACTATTGGAAAAATGCAGCAAGATACATTGATGATTCAGTTATATATGGGGACAAAACGGTATCAACGTGGTATAATGAGAAGTAGGAAATTGATTTTAAAGGGAGACGATCGTAGTGGACAAGAATTTTTATAGAATTATTTCTCATCGTGGATATCATGGAAATGGTATTATTGAAAATACAATGCCTGCTTTTAAAAAAAGTATTAAGAATAAATTGCCAATAGAATTAGATGTTTATCTTACAAAAGATTCTAAAATGGTAGTGTTTCATGACAAATCGTTAAAACGTTTACTAGGTATAGATAGAAATATTGAAGATTGTACATATGAAGAATTATTGGGATATTCTTTCTTAGAAAGTGATGATAAAATTCCACTATTTTCAGATGTTCTTCAATTGGTTTCAGGAAGTGTTCCTATTTTGATAGAAGTAAAAAGGTCAGCTCATTATCGGAAAACTTGTCAAGCTCTTTTAAAGGAGTTGGAAAATTATCATGGAAAAGTACACATTCAATCCTTTGATTTTAGAATTGTTCGTTGGTTTTTAAAAAAGAAACAATATACAACAGGACTTTTGGTTACTCCAAAAATGGATATTCAAGCAACAGTGTATCGTAAATTAGTAAATTCTTTTGTTTTTGTTACTAAATTTATTCGCCCTGACTTTGTTTCGTTTGATATTACCGGGGTTCCTTGTTCTTTTGTTAAAAAACTTAGAAAGGCTAACATTCCAGTTAATTTGTGGACTATTCGTAATCAAAAGCAGATGGATAAGGCTCGTCGATATGGAGACTATTATATTGCAGAAGAACTAGGTTCTTTTCATTGACTTTTGCCTTTAATTTTGTGATAATATTAGCATAAGGGATTGGTGATAAAATGATGCAAGAAAATATTTCTTTAACACCACAAGATATATTAGAAAAAGATTTTAAAATTGATACAAAAGGATACCGATTAAAAGAGGTTGATCAATTTTTAGATCAAATTATTGGTGATTATGAACAATTTTATGATATTATAAAAAGTCTAGAAAAAGAAAAAGAAGAATTGTTAAAAGAAATTATGAACTTGAAACGTGAAATTAGAAATGTTAAAATGAGTATTGACATTGCAAAAACAAGTGACAAGGAAGTAACAAATATTGATATTATTAGACGTGTATCTAATCTTGAAAAAATTGTTTATGGTAAATCTTCTATGCTTCAAGAAGAAGATATGGAAGAGGATGTTGAAGAAGATAAGTAATAATACTTTGACAAACGCTGTATTTTTATAATATAGAGGAAAGTCCATGCTCACAAAGGCTGGAATGCCTTTAGTGTTCGTGCTAAGGGAAAAAATAACCTTAGGTAACCATTTGGTTAACGGCGATTAGAACTCCTAAGTCTTTGGATATGGAGGGATGATTGTAAAGTGCCGCAGTGACGATTTTTTTTCGAAAGGAAAAAAGTGAAACGTGGTAAACCCCGCGAGTGAGAAACCCAAATTTGGTAGGGGAGCTTCGAGGAAGGAATTATAACAGAATCGAGGACCGATTTTTCGGTAGATAAATGTTTGTCACCTAGCAATAGGTACAGAACATGGCTTATAAAGTATTATTATTATTTTAATTGAGGTGTTTTAATTGAAAGATATTGGAATATATTTAAAGCAAGCTCGGATAAATAATGGTGTGAGTTTAGATGAAGCAAGTGAAGACTTAAACTTATCCATTATACAGTTAGAAAATATTGAAGAAGGAAATGTTCGTGCGTTTAAGGATATATTTTCATTACGTGAGTATATTAAAGAATATGCAAAATATTTAGGGCTTAATGTTGATGAATTGTCAGAAGAATTCAATGACTTTATGTTTGAAAAAACATCTAAGATTTCATTAGCTGATATATATGAGGCAAAGATTAATCAACGGGAAAATAGCAAGAAAGTTGTTTCTCCATATACGAGAATTCGTGTTAAACGTGAATTTCCGGTAAGGGTTGTACTTAGTGTTTTAGTTATAGTATTAGTGATTGTTTTATTAATTTTTGGATTGATTCGCTTTACTTCGAAAGATAGAACCATTACTAGTGAATTGTTAGGGAAGGATGATGTAATGTATGAATTTACCTACTAAGCTTACTGTTTTAAGAATTGTATTGTCTGTATTGTTGATGGGATTTTTATTGTTTCCGTTTGATTTGATAGGAATTGAAATTCCTATAGTTCGAACTATTATTGATATTGATATGCGTTACATTGTTGCAGGTGTTATCTTTATTGTTGCAAGTCTAACTGATTTTTTGGATGGTTATCTTGCTAGAAAGTATGATTTGGTAACAGATCGCGGAAAAATGTTAGATGCAATCGCTGATAAAATATTAGTAAATCCAATTTTAATTATTTTTTCAGCAGAAGGATTACTTCACCCAATTGTTCCTGTAATTGTTGTTACTAGGGATATTGTAGTTAATACAATTAAGATGGAAGCTGCTGCTAAAGGCAAGGTTGTTGCAGCAATTAAGTCTGGTAAATTAAAAACTGCATCTATGATGATAGGTATGGTATTGCTATTTTTCAGTAACATGCCATTTGAATATTTAGGTATTCGTGTTGACTTATTCTTTATTTATTTTGCGACTATTATGTCTTTGGTATCTATGATTCAATATTACTCGCTTAATAAATCAATTATTTTTGAAGACTAAAATAAAAAAATTTGAGGAAAAGAGTTCGAAAGAGCTCTTTTTTCGGTATAATAATTAATAGAAATATTATGAAAATAATACGAACAAACATTTTATAAAACAATTGTTTGATTAAATGTTGCTTTTTTAAAAAAAATGTATTATGATTAATGTATTGAATATATTATTGGGAGGTTTATATGGCAAAATCAGATAACAAGGATGCTGCTTTAGAGAAGGTTCTTGGAGATATTGAAAAACAATTTGGTAAAGGTGCAATTATGAAGCTTGGAGATAATCATCATATGGAACTTGATGTAACCCCAAGCGGAAGTTTATCTTTAGATATAGCATTAGGTGTTGGAGGTTACCCAAAGGGAAGAATTATTGAAATTTATGGACCTGAATCTAGTGGTAAAACAACGTTTGCATTACATGCAATTGCAGAGGTACAAAAAAGGGGAGGACGTGCTGCATTTATTGATGCTGAACATGCCTTAGATCCTGTTTATGCTAGAAACTTGGGAGTAGATATTAATGAATTATTACTAGCACAACCAGATACTGGAGAACAGGCATTAGAAATTTGCGAAGCTTTGGTACGTAGTGAAGCTGTTAATATCGTCGTTATCGATAGTGTTGCGGCATTAGTTCCACAAGCTGAGATTGATGGGGATATGGGAGATTCTCATGTCGGTCTTCAAGCAAGACTAATGAGTCAAGCATTGCGTAAATTATCTGGTACTATTAATAAAACAAAAACAACTGCTATTTTTATTAATCAATTAAGAGAAAAAGTAGGAGTTATGTTTGGAAATCCAGAGACTACTCCAGGTGGAAGAGCTTTGAAGTTCTATTCTAGTATTCGTTTAGATGTACGTCGTAGTGAGGCATTAAAAATGGGAGATGGAATTGTCGGAAATAAAACCACAGTTAAAGTTGTTAAAAATAAAGTTGCTCCACCATTTAAGACTGCAGTTGTTGATATTATGTATGGTGAGGGTGTATCACATGAAGGAGAACTTATTGATCTTGCAGTAGAAGCAGGTGCTTTAGAAAAAAGTGGTGCTTGGTATGCTTATAATGGTGAAAAGCTTGGACAAGGAAAAGAAAATGTTAAATTATTCTTAAAAGATCATAAGGAACTTTCTAGTGAACTTGAAGCTAAAGTGCGTGAATATTACGGAATTAGTGAGAAGAAGTAATAATGAAATTGATAGGAGATTTTATTCTCCTTTTTTTGTTGTGATTTAACATTTTCTGTGTTATTTTTAATATAGTAAGGTCTATATGATAGGAGTTGAGAATAATGAGGGTGTTAGATGCGACTGGAATTAAGAAAAAATTTGGTAAAAATGAAATTCTTCATTCCATTGATATTCATTTAGAAGAGGGAGAAATTGTTGGTTTTGTTGGTCCTAATGGCGCTGGGAAATCCACTTTTATTAAATCTGTTCTAGGTCTTTATCATGTCGATAGTGGTTCTATTCAAATTTGTGGATATGATTTAAAAAAAGATTTCGAAAAAGCTTTAAAAAATGTGGGATGTATTATAGAAAATCCAGATTTATATGATAATATTTCTGGTCGACAGAATTTAAAAATTGCTTCTTTGATGCATGGGTTAAAAAATAATCGAAAAAGTATCAATACGATTGTTAAATTGGTAAAATTAGAAAATAGAATTGATGATAAAGTAAAGACTTATTCTTTAGGTATGAAGCAAAGATTAGGATTAGCGCAAGCTCTTTTGAATCAACCCAAATTGTTAATCTTAGATGAACCTACCAATGGACTTGATCCACTTGGAATTAAAGAATTAAGAGAGATGCTTAAACAAATTAATAATGTTTATGGGATGACTATATTTATCTCTAGTCATATTCTATCTGAAATAGAAAATGTTTGTGATCGTATTATTATGATTGATCGTGGATCTATCGTTGAAAGTGTTACCATCGATGAAATTAAAGATAAAAATATCAGCTTAGAGGAAGAATTCTTGGAAAAAACGACTGGGAATATTAGGTAGGTGATATTATGAAATTATTTCAATTAGTTCGATGTGAATTTATTAAAAACTTTTCTGTTAAAAGATTAATTATTACATTGATTGTTCTTTTCTTATGTTGTTTTGGACTTATCAAATTTGAAGAATTTTATGGTGGGGGTGGTTCTTCTTCTGAAGGATTATCTATCAATCAATTTAATCAAAGTTATCAAAATGCAAAGAAGAAATATGCTGATGTAGACCCAGTTGTTATTGATGGATTATTTAATTCTTACGAAAAAGTACAGCCAATCTATGAAAAGACTTATTCGATGATTCAAGATACAACAGAAGATGCTTGGCAAAAGGGATGTTTACAGTCCTATGCTTTTTATGTTACTCAGTATGAAGCACTAAAACAAGTGAAAAATAATTACCAGAATCCTATTATTGAGAAATATCTAACAAAAGAAAAAATAGAGGGCGATGAGTATTATGGAATTACTATTTCTATTGATCATTATTATTTTCCTGCTTTAAAAAGATTTTATTCTAAGCCGGTGGAAGAAATAGAAAAAGAACTTATCTTTTTAGAAGAAAATATTTCTTTATTAGAAGAGGCTATTCAAAAGAATGCTTATTATCTTAGTGAACAATTTGCTTATCGTTATTTAAATTTTTGTGCAGAAAAACGTGATGAATCTATAAACAGGTCAGAAGCTGAAAGATATCAATATATTATTACAAATCAAATTATGGATAAGGATGATTTTAGAGCGATAAATGCTAGGCAGTATCAAAGTCTTTTTTATGCTGGAGATCGATATGAAATTCCAACTTTAGAAGATTATAATAAAGGTCTTGTTAATATGACTTTTAATAATTATGAAGCTAGTAAAAGATATTATCAAATTATGGCAAAAGAGGATTTGAAACAGAAGAAAATCATTAAATATTCTATGGATCATGAATTAAAACATGATTTGTATTTAAAAGGTGATGGAGTAGACAATTTTTATTTAACATCTAAAAATTTTATGAATTTAGGACTTCATCTTGGACTAGTTATTATGTTTTTATCCGCTATATATCATGCTGGTATTGTTGCTAAAGAACATGATAAAGGTACAGTCAAATTCTTATTAACAAAACCGATTAAGAGGGAAAAAATCTTACTTTCTAAGATATTATACTTAATTTTAGATACGTATTTATTATGGTTATTAGGTACTCTTATTATGTTTTTCATTGTTGGCTTTTATTCTGGATTTGGAGATTTGTTTACTGCAAAATTAATTGTTAGTCATGGAGAAGTAGTAGAAATCAATTATTGGTTATGGTATTTCAAAGAGTTACTTATTTGCGGTATTCCAATTTGTTGTTTCCAAGTGGTTTTATTTAGTTTATCCACAATTACTTTAAGTACCTCATTAACTGCAAGTATTATTTCTATTTTAACTGTATTTTCATTTATGATTTGGTTCTTAATTTCTCAGCTTGGACTTACCTTTTTAAGTTTCTTATGCTATACACCAATTCCATATTTAGATTATTGGATGGTTCGTTATAACAGCAGATATTATTTGGAATCCATTGTAAGAGAAAATTTATTTAGTAATTATGGTATTATCATTGGACTAGTTGTCGCTTTTATTTGTACCTTAGTTACGATTTTCATTTATAAAAAAAGAGATATTAAAAATTAATAGGCATATGATTTTATTCATATGCTTTTTGTATAAAGAAAACCCCCAGATAGTCTGGGGGTTCAGTAAAGCTTTAGCGATAAGTCTTCAAAATAAAAACTCCTTTTGTTAAAATAAAATTGCG
>CATLHA010000023.1 GCA_949948745.1 uncultured Caryophanales bacterium | reverse complement strand
TATATAAATAATCAAAAAATTCTGGCATTGGTTTTCCAAATCCAACTTCTTCTGAACATACTATTGCGGAAATATATGACTTTAATTTTGCTTTCTCTAATTTATTCATTGCTGCTTCTTTTGGACCATTTGTGGCTATAAGAATTTCATGGTAATGCGAAAGTTCTTGTAGTAAGGTTTTAGCATTTTCAATTTCTACGATGTTAGCACCTAACATACTGCAATATAATTCGTTAAGTGCAACTGCAGAATTAAAGTCTAAATTTAAATCTAATTCTTTAAAGAAAAGAAGGAATCGATTAGTTCTTAAAAATGTTATTTTATCTTCAAGTGTTTTTATTGAATCGGGAATAATCATTTTTCCGCTTTCCCAAGTATGCCAATATGCAGTATCAAATCTTTTCCATTTTAAAAATAATTCGTCACTATATTCTAATCCTAGTTCATTCATCATAATAGTAAAGGCATATTTAAGGGACTGGTTATTATCTATTAATGTATCATCTAAATCAAAAATAAGCGTTTTGTATTTGTGCATAAATATCAACTCCAATGGCGCTTATTATATCAATTTTTTATTTAAATTACAATTGATTTATATATATTTTAGAATTTTTTTCTCATAAGAAAATATTTTTGTTGAAAATTTTATGGGGACATATTCATATTATTTTAAAATAGTTGACATTATTAATTTTGATTATAAAATAAATACCAATATTACTATTGGTATCGATTAAATCATATTTGTAAGTTAAAGTATATTCCAACTTGAAATAATAATGGTTTGGTAAAAAATATAAAGTAATAGTTATAGTTTTTTTATTTGGTCTTTTTATCTTTTTCATCAAAGCCATAAATGAAACTTGGGTACATGCTGTTAAATTGTTTTTCGGCAAATTTTTCCCCGTATTCTGCCAGTCTATTTAACATATATTCTCTATATTTGTTTGGATTATATTGTTCTATATTAAAATAATCTTCTTGACTGTATAAACTAAAGAACAAATCTGTTAAATCTAAATCTATAATTGTATTTATTCCCATTGCTAAAGACATTTCTCCAACTTTTTTTACACAGTCTGAAAAATGATAGCCTCCAATTACCAATTCGTCAATATCTCCTAATTGTTTAATTAGAAATTGTTCATTTGGGTATTTTGGAGTAACCTTTTTTTTGTTTTTTCACTTTCGCTGACAGTGCTACTTTCTGAAAATAGAATGTCTGTATAAATTGTTTTATCTTCCTCTTTAGGAACAATTCCAAAGATTTCTTTGTTTGGATATAATGCAAATACCATTATTTCGATACCTTTTTTGGATACATTCATTTAAGACATGAAGAGGTTCATCGACATCCTGTTCATCATATTGTTCGTCAGCGTGAAATAAAAACATGCGAGTGTATTCTTTAATTGGATATAGATACAGAAATATCTTCTTTATATTAATCACCTTTTTTCTTGTTAATATTCTAATCAATTCTCTTTTTTGATCTTCAGAGATAGGAGAAGCAGTAGCTTTATCATGCTCTTTTCCGCCCGTTGCTTCGGCAATCAGTCTAACGTTTACATTATTTTTAATATTCCTATAAGAAATCGTTCCAGAATCTAATGCGATTAACATAGCAAAATCCATAACAAAATTATTTTGTCTAAAATATTCCGCTAAATCATTTCTATACTCGTAATCAATAAATACGATACCCGCTTTTAATCCTAATACTTCTCTATAATAAACTTTTTTTGCATAATTAGATAATTTTTCTTGTACTTGACGAATCTTGTTATCAATTAACATTCTTTCTAATTCACTAAATTGAAACTTTCCATCAACTGGATTGCTTAATTTTTCAAACATTAATTTTATATAATCATCATATCCAACAGAATCAAATAATAAAGTTAATTCATGAGGCATCGGATCATTATATTTTGTTTTCCATTCCCATGTATCATATTTTCTAGTTAGCTCTGAAAATTCATGTATTCTATGTATATTACTATCAATAAAACCATTATCTATTAAATATTCATAAAACAAACTTGTCCCACTACATAGGCCTTGTTCGTTAGAAATTCTTATTGTTGTGAATGGATATCTATTAGGGTTTTCTTCTAAGGCTGATTTGTGATGATCAAATACAAAAAATTTATCCTTTAATTGTTCATCACTTGCTATCTTTGATAATGTAGGTTCTTCAAGCCATAAATCGGTTACAAAAATTTTATCATAATTATAGATACTTCCATCATCATAATATTTTGCTATTTCATTTTGCAAATTAAAAGTTTCACATAATACATACTCAACTTCATCAAACGCTAATTTTGCTAAAACTGCATTTCACATACCATCAATATCACTTTTATGTGTAAATAATAATATTTTCATTTTCTCACTTCCCAACTTTTAAAGTAGATACATTCCATATTTTCATTAAATTTAATTTCATAGATGCCATCAAAGGTTGTATCATTTTGTTTTAAAGTCCATTGTGCAATTACTGTGTATCCATCAATTGCTAAAGGTCTTATTTCAATATTTTGAATATTTTCATTTTTAACATGTTGCCATTCTTCATTAATTTCTTCTAAGGTTGTATAGGCTTTCATAAAAGGTGTTTCTTGATAGAATGTAGTTTTTTGAAATAGTGAAACAGCATTATCAATATGTTTTTTTAAGTATTTATAGTATAATTTAATCGTGTAAAAACTTTAGGTGGTATAGAAAATGAAAAAAGATAATAATATTAATTTTATATTTAAGAGTCTTGATAAGAAAAAAATAACAATCTGTTTACTAATAGAAGCATTTTTAGATTTTATTTACTATTTTGTTCCATTTGCTTTTACTTTATTTTTAACTTTGCCTTTTACAGTTGAAAAAGCAATTATTGTTATAGCTATTTTTATGATTTCCAAAACACTTCGTGTTGTAGGAAATTACTTGTTAAGAAAATATAGCGATAATTATTTATATGAATATTCAAATGTTCAATATCAAGAGTATTATAAAAAATTAAATAAATTACCAGTTGAAACAATATCAAAATATCAAACTGGCTATTTTGAAAACATAATTGAAAAAATTAGTGAATTAGTAAAGAAAATATTACAAGCAGAATATGTAAGTATAATCATAACTTTTATTTTCTTATTTTATACACTATACAATCAATCAATAGTATTGTTCATTAGTTCTTTTATAACAAGTACTATTTGTATATTTTTAAGTATTAGAATATTAAAAAAAGCAAATACTCAAGTAGAAAAATTATATGATCAAGAATATGAGTATTCATCTGTATATAATGATTTTATAAGTAATATTCGAACTGTAAAATTATTAAATGATGATGAGTATTTTGCTAAGAAAATTAAGAGAGAAGGTAGAAAATGTTATAACGAGAACAAAAAGTATGTAAAATATTATTCCTTTGAAGAAGCATTACGTAATATATTGATAGTTGTACCATTCTTTTTGGGACTTATAAAAGCTGCTATTGATTTATCAAATGGAATTGATACACTTGGAATAATTACTTTCTACATTTCATTGCAAGTGGAAATGGGATTTGTATTTGAAGAACTATCTGGAACTATAATAAGTTGGTATGAACTTAAAGCAATTAAAAATAAACTAATATCTATATTTAAAAATTTAGATACCAGAAAAGAACTCAAATCTTTTAAAGAAATTACATTATCTAACATTGTAATTCAATATCCTAAATCAAATTTAGAGATAAAAGTAGATAAGCTTATAATCAATGAGAATGATAAAATATCAATTACAGGACAATCTGGTCAAGGCAAAACATCTATTATAAATTTAATCTTAGGAAATATTGATTCTTACAAAGGCCAGATTATTATTGATAGTCAAAGCTTAAAGGATGTTAAATTAGATATTGGAACAGTAAGTCAAGAAATTGAACTTTTTAATATGTCTATTAAAGATAACTTATGTTTAGACAAAAAAATATCAGATGAAGAAATCATAAAATATTTAGAAGAACTAGAATTAAATGAGGTATTATTGTTTGAAGATAGTATTTATACTATCGTGGGCGAAAAAGGTTTAAAATTATCTACTGGTCAAAAAAGAAGAATCAATATTTTAAGAAGTTATTTAATGAATAAAGATATTTATATTTTAGATGAGCCAACTTCTAATTTAGATAAACATACTGAAGAAATAGTAGTCAATTTTATTTTAAAATATTTTAAGAATAAAACATTAATAATCGCTACACATAATGAAAAAATAAATGAAATATGCAATAAGTTTTATACATTTGAAAATCATCAATTAAAGAACTTAAATAAATAATCATTATAGTTTAAAGGGTATGGGAATTCCCATAAATAGAAAACGTGCGGGAGTAGGTTTTCAGTGCTGGCTAGGACATATATTTTGACTTGTATTCACATTTATTTAGTTCAAATTTAAAAGGACTGCTTGCTTTACAGTCCTATTTTCATACATAAATTATTTCTTTTAAGATAATTTCTTCTGCCATATTTTTATAATTATTCATTAGTTTTGCCCATTCAATTTGGTTATTCATTTTACTTTTTTCAGATAGTAACTTATCATAATTTTTGTATTGTTCCATTAAAATATTTAATCTATTTTCTGCTTCAATACTAACTGAAACAAGATGATTTGTTAGTTCATTTTTCATTAAAAGAGTTGTATAAAGTGGCTTATTATTTTCTTTCAGATAGTGTAACCTTAAATAGCCATACTTGTTTATTTTTTCATTATTTTGTTTTTCTATTGTTAAATTCGGTAATAAATAATCACCAACTTTTGTATAGTTTAATTCCATTTTTTTATCTCTCCATTTCTTTATTCTTAATATTTTCTTCGTAAAAATCTACTGATTTTTGTTTTAGAATTGTATTTAAAATATCCCTGTTCATTGTTTTTATCTACAACTTTAATAGTAAATCTATCAATTAAAATTACAACAAAATCACTAATAAATAATTGCTTTTTTAGATAATCAAGAACTTTAAATTGTTCTATAGTATCTACTTGATTCTTTAAAATATTTTCTTTTGTTAAGTGTTTCATTGATAACTCCTTTCATTTTTAATTTGCTTTTACTACTTCTTTTTTAGGTACTAATAATAGAAAATCTTTAGAAACATTTTCCTCAAAATAAGGACTGCCAATTATACCATCTACATAGAAATGACTATGTGCTTTAGCAAAAAAATCATCAACAAATTCACTTGGATATTCATTATTTGTCATTTTTAAAATGGATAAAACATCATAATCTTTTTTCTTGATTTCTAATTCTTCTTCAGTTATTCCATTTAGATATTTAATACCGACAGTATCATTTTTTAGAACAATATATAAATATTTGATGAATTCTGTACTGCTTTTGGTAATAAATTCATCTGTAAATTTTATATACTTAATATCAATGTTATAGTTATCATCTCTTGTAATTTCTATCCCGGATATAAGTCTATGAATCATATCTCGTTTCGCTTCTCTTGATAGTAAATTGTAGAAAAAAGTGAAGTTAATCCTCTTAACATTTTTGAATATCAGTTTCTCATTTTCCTTTTTACAATCTAATTTTTTTAATAATTCTGTTGTATATTCTTTTGATTCATTATCTGGATCAAGAGTAATTTTCTTTTTGTTTAGTTTCTCAATTTCTTTTTTGATAACATCATTTTTGTGGTTAATCGTTTCAACATCTAGTGTAGAACTCAAATATAAATCAACTAGTCTTTTTTCTTGAAGTTTTAACTTTTCAATGGCTTTTTCTATTTCTTTTACATCATTACTTTTTGTAGAGTTACAAGTAATAATCTCATTATTTGTTCCCATCATAAAGATAGTTAATTCTTCTAAAACTCGCCTTAATTTAACTTCTATTTTCTCAGTATTATAATGAAGACCATAGCCACTACAATTATGATTTTTACATCTTAAATGGTAATAAACTTTTTGTTTTCCATTTGGATATTTAAAAGATTCAGAAGAAGCCATAATACTACCACATATCGGACATTTTACTAATCCTGAAAATAAATGAATAAATTCACCATAGTTTGAATGCTTATTTTTTACTAATACATTTCTAGTAGCATGCCAAGTTGTTTCATCTATAATCGGCTCACAATAGTCTTTTACTCTTAAAATATCTTGTTGTTTTCTTTTGTACTTTCCATATTCAAATATGCCAATATAAATGGAATTAGTAAGTATTTTATAAACTCTATCGGCTTTCCATTTACCTTGTTTTAAATAAGCATTATTGTCTTTCATAATCGTAGCAATACTTCTAGTAGAGTTTCCCTCTTGGCATAATTTAAAGATTTCTTTTACCACTTGGGCTTCTATTGGCTCTATTTCTAAATGTCCTGTATCTTTATTTCTAATATAGCCATAAGGTGCTTTACTAGGGTGAATATGTTCTAAAGCCATTTCTTCCATTGCTCTTTTAGTTCTTGCCCCAATTTCTTTCCTTTCTCTTTGTCCAAATACTAAATTCATACCAAAAATCATTTCGCCATTAGCAGTAGATACATCATAAGGCTCGAGTATTAACTCGATTTTAACATCGTGTTCTTCACAGTAATTGAGTAACCAAAAGCCATCATAGTTATTTCTGGTAAGTCTATCTACTTTAATAGCAATTAACTTATCAATTTTTTTTGATTTAATATCAGCAAGTAATCTTTGCATTTCAGGTCTCATTAAGTCTTTTCCAGAATGACCTGCATCATTATAAACATCAACAATACTATAATCATTCTTTTTGCAATATTCTTTAATCATACGAAGTTGTGAATCAATAGAATAACCATTATCTCGCTGGTCATCTGTACTAACTCTTACATATACGGCACATCTCATAAAATAATCATCTCCTCACTTGTTTCCTCACTCAGAAGCCAAAAAGTAGACCTCAATTATGAAAAAGTTAAAATTTTACTCATTTTTCACACTTTTTTCATTAGTTTCCTCATTAAAAAGGAATTTTACGAAGTCTAATTAAAAAATTAGTCCTCTCATCTGTTTCCTCACTAAAACGAAAAAAGTAAACCCTAAATTTTCAATTTCTTTAAAATTTGAATAATTTCTGATAATGAATATTTTTGATTATGTTGTTTAATAAAAAATGGTTTGTTAGATATTTCGTTAATTTTATACTCTAGTATTGTAAGAGTAGTAGGATATGTAATTATGTATTCAGTAGGCTCTATAACTTGTAAATTAGTATGCAATAGATGTTTTGTATTACCTTTCTTAACTTTGTAAGTACAGTCTTTAATAACCTCCAAAATTTCAGTATTTGGCTTTAATGTTTCAATAGTTTTAAATTCCAACATCAAAAAAGTCCTCCTTCCTAGAAAGAGAACTTTAAGTCTTATATATAAAATAAAAACTCACGACACCATAAAGGTTCGTAAGTTGTTTTCAAATGGAGCGGATGAGGGGAATCGGACCCCCGTATTCAGCTTGGAAGGCTGGGGTTCTACCATTAAACTACATCCGCATCTTTTATAATGCCTTCCTTTTTCAGAAGACAATATTAATTATACACTATAGAAATAAAAAGTCAATTACTTTTTTGAAAAAAATTCAAAAAAGTTCAAAAACTATTGAAATTTAAAATAAACTCTTCGATTTTTCTTTATATTTCTGTGTGTAAATATAATAAATTCCACCAAGAACAGATCCCAAAAAGCCAAAAATCAAATCACTCATAGTATCCATTAGAGCACATCTTCCAACAAAAACATTTCCATTCATATCTAAAAATCTCTGCATATTTGTATGAAAAATTCCATCACTGATAAATTCGTATATTTCCCAAACACTTCCAACAGCCAAAGAACAACAAATTGCTAGAATCAAATAAAAGACTGTAGAGGAGTTATCTTTCACTTGTAAATTTCTAATCCATTCAAAGAAAACAAAGAATAATAAAATACCACTTGTAAAGTGAAGAAGAGAATCCCATCCTGATACTAACAAGTAAAAATGACAAAGCTCTCCTAAAAATAAAGAAGCAAACAAAAACAACAAATATAGAGAATAAAGTAGGGGAGACAAGGAAAGTTTTCCGTTTCTTCGTAATCGATAGGGAACAACAACTGCCAAGATTCCACTAAACGCTTGAATCATAAAAAACCAAATCGGATCATTTGTACAAAAGTCAAATTGTGTATGTAAATAGGCATACTGACTTCCATAGAAAAAAATGGATGCGATAAAACAACTACATATCGCAATTTCTAAACAATTCCGTAACTTTTCTAATCTCTCCATAATCATTCTCCTTGATTTACTATATTCAAGAAGAAAAATGATTATGAGTTATTTTTAATACAAATAGAAAAAGATGCAGGTCCTTCAATGACATCCCCATCGATACTAAATCTAGACCCATGGCATGGGCAGTCCCAAGTCTTTTCCGAAGAATTAAAAAGTAGTTTACATTTTAAATGAGGACACAGATTTTTTACTATATGCTTCTTTTGATCAGAATCAATATAAACACCACAATCAATACCATCAATTTTTGTAATCATTACATTATCTTTATAAAAATTAGGATTCTTATCCAAATAAGTCTTTCCATAAGCTTTCAAATATTCAAATCCATTCGAAATAATTGGCAAAAATCTAGGCTTCATAGATCGAAGAGGAGAAAAAAGAGAAGAATAAGGGCTTCTATTACCTAAAATTTCATCACTGATAATCTTTCCTGCGATAGTTCCATTTGTCATACCCCAAGCCTGATACCCTGTTCCAATATATAAATTCGGTTGTTTCTTGTCCAATTTTCCAATCCAAGGAAGTTGATCATTCATGACTAAATCTTGATTCATCCAGGAATACTCAGGAGATGTCTTAAAAAGCTTCATAAATTCATTCTTACTATTCTTATCTCCTTCTTCATAATTAAACTTTTTTGCGAGTTTTTGCTCATTAGAGCCATAAATTAAATAATTCTTATAAAAACGAACAGATTGTAAATTAGAATCAATATTAATCGCTGTAAAATTAGAAGGATAATCTACTTTTGCAGATTGAACATATTCTCTTTTTAAATGGCCAAAAAATGGAAAAAATCCAGGCTTTATAAAAAATGGATAGTGACATGCAACCACTACTACCTTACTATAAAAGCTTCCTTGATTTGTATCAATTCGATACTTACCACTATCCTCTAGTGTAATCTCCTGCACCAAAGTATCTTCTTTAAAAATAATTTTTTTCTCTAAATATTTTCTTAAAGAAGATAAATACTTTAATGGATGAAAGACATAAGTATTAGAAATAACAATTCCTTTTACAAGAGGAATTTCAGGGATAGGAAGAGAATCTACCTCACGAACCTTGATATCCCATCCTTTTAATAAATCTCTTTCTTTATCAATTTTCTCTATATTTTTAGAATCATTTGTATAAAGAAAAGAGTCTACTTTTTCTAAATTACAATCAATCCCTAATTTTTTTACAATATCCCCAATAATTTTAATGGCCTCTAACTGTGAATCTAAATAAAGCTTACTTTTTTTAACACCATAATATTTTTCCAAATCTTGATAGATTGTCCCTTGTAGGTAATTAATCTTTGCTGTTGTCTTAGAACTAATTCCCATACCAATCTGTCCCTTATCAACAACAGTGATGTTTCTTCCACAATCAGACAAAAAATAAGCAGAGGTAAGTCCAGTGATACCTCCACCAATAATTAAAATATCTGTATCCTTAAGATTTTCCGAAATTTTCTTTTCCTCTTTCTGAATTCCTTTCATCCAAATAGAATCTTTGTTCATTATAATCACCACAAATAATATGAGCAAAAATTTAGAAATTATTCCTTATCTGGATTAATATGAATCATGCAATGTTTCACTTCAGGGAAAGTTTCCTCTACCAAATCATGAACTTCATGTGCGATTTTATGTGCTTTCTTTAATTTCAAATTTCCATCTACTACAATTTCAGCTTCTACATAAAAACGATTTCCAAATACACGTGTCTTTAATGAATCAATAGAAAGAACTCCATCAACAGATAAAATTAAAACTTGAATAGAAAATTCTATATCTGAACTACAAGAAGTATCCAAAAGTTCTCTAATTGCTTCTTTTCCAATATCAAAAGCAACCTTTAAAATAATAAGGCAAATAATAAAACTAGCAACACTATCACACCACATAAATCCTAACATACTTCCGATAATTCCAATCATACTTCCAATAGATGAAAGTGCATCACTTCTATGATGCCATGCATCGGCCATTAACGCATTAGACTTAATTTTTAAAGCAACACCTCGTGTATACCAAAACATAATTTCCTTTGAAACGATTGAGATAATAGCAGCACTAAGAGCAAGTACAGTAGGAGCAGTAAAATGATTAGAAAAAAGGTTGGTAATTCCTTGATAACCAATATAACATCCAGTACCTGCTAAAAAGATAGCTAGAAAAAAGGATGCGATAGATTCGATTCGTTCATGTCCATAAGGATGCTCCTTATCTGCTTCCTTTGAAGAAAATTTAAGACCGATAATTACAATCAAAGTACTTAATACATCAGAAACAGAATGAATACTGTCACTAATCATTGCCATACTATGTCCAAATATTCCCGCAATAAACTTTAAAATGGATAAAAAAAGATTGGCTAAGACCGTAATCCAAGAAGCCTTAAGACCAATATTATTAGCATTTTCCATAAAAAAAACACCTCTTTCTTTAATAGCTTATGTAAGTATACATGAAAAGTTCTAAAAAAGCTAGTCTGAAAAACAAGATATTTGTCACCTTTTCTCCCTTTGTGGTATACTGAAAATGGATGTGATCAATTTGAAAAATGGAGTTTTAGTAATTAATAAACCAAAAAATATGACAAGTAGACAAGTTGTGGACCAAGCTGGGAAAATCTTCCATACGAGAAAAATTGGTCATACAGGAACACTGGATCCCTTAGCAGAAGGAGTATTAGTGTTAGGAATCAATCAGGGAACAAAAATTATAGAACTATTAACTTCTACAGAAAAAGAATATGTTGCAGAAGTTGTGATGGGAAGAAAAAGCGATACCTTAGATGTAACTGGAAATGTGGTAGAAGTTCCATTAGAAAAAACATATACCAAAGAAGAAATTATAAGCTGCTTAAATAGTTTTCTAGGTAGCTACATGCAAGAAGTTCCAATTTATTCAGCAGTCCATATCGATGGAAAAAGATTATATGAATATGCAAGAGAAAATAAAGAAGTAACCCTTCCAAAAAGAGAAGTAACCATATCAAACATAGAATTAGTAAAAGAACCTATTTTAAATGAAGGAGAATGGACATTTTCTTTTAAAGTTACTGTAAGTAAGGGAACTTATATTAGAAGTCTAATCAGGGATATTGGAGAAAAACTAAATACCCCATGTATTATGAAAAATTTACTTCGAACAAGACAAGGAAACTTCACAATAGAACAAGCAATTTCTCTAGAAGATTTGACAATAGATACTGAAATTATAAAAACAGAAGATGCCCTATATGAATATGATAAGATAGAAGTACCAGAAGAGATGGAAGAAAAAATAAGAAATGGTAGAGTAATGCCCAAAAACTTTGAAGGGAAATATGTTGTTTTTCTAAACCAACAAAAGGAATTACTTGCCATTTATCAAGAATATGAAAAAGATAAATCACTAATGAAGCCATGGAAGGTATTTCCAAGAGGAGAATGAAGATGAAAAGATTAAGTGAATTATATCCAAATAGAATCAAAAAAGATTCAAAAGAGGATGTTTGGATTCAAGATATTAAAATAAATTCCAAAGAAGTGAAAGTTGGAGATTTATTTGTATGTACCAAGGGAGTATCTGCTGACCGTCATGACTATATAGAAGATGCAATTAACCATGGGGCAAGTGCGATTGTTGTAAGTCGTAATGTTAATTGTAGTGTTCCAGTAATTCAAGTAGAAGATACTAATAAAGAACTACCACTAGTAGCTTCTAGACTTTATGATCATCCAGAACAAAAACTAAAACTAATTGCTATTACAGGAACCAATGGTAAAACGACTGTTGCAGGTATTATTCAAGATCTATTGGGTAGTGATGAATGTGGATACTTGGGAACGAATGGAATTATCTCAAGTAAATTTAATGAACCAATCAGAAATACAACTCCAGATAGTGATCGATTATATAAATATTTTTCTCGCTTTGTAGAAGCAGGGTGCAAGTATTTAAGTATGGAAACTTCTTCAGAAGCTTACTTTAGAAATCGTCTTAATAACTTAGAATATGAAGTAGGTATCCTAACCAATATCACAGAAGATCACTTAAATGTCCATAAAACAATAGAAAACTATATTTCTTGTAAAAAACAAATGTTAAAACAAGTGAAAAAGGGTGGATACTGCATTCTAAATATTGATGATTCTCATTATGAAGAATGTAAAAGTGTTTGTACAGAAAACATTCTAACTTATGGAAAAAAGGAAAATGCGACTTTACAAATTATAGAAGTAACTCCATCAGAAACAAATACAAAAATCACCTTAAAATATCAAGAAAAACTATATACAGTAGTAAGCCCACTAGTTGGAGAAGTAAATGCCTATAACCTATGTGCCGCAATACTAGCAACGATTGCATTAGGAAAAGAATTTCAAACTATTTTAAAAAATATTTCTAATATAAAAAAGACAAAAGGAAGATTAGAATTTTTAGAATATGGGCAAAACTACAAAATCGTTTTAGATTATGCACATACACCAGATGCTTTTTTGAAAATATATCCATTCTTAGAATCGATTAAAAAAGGAAAAATCATCACAGTAACAGGTAGTGCTGGGGGAAGAGAAAAAGAAAAAAGAGGACCCATGGGTAAAATTGTCTTAGAACATTCCGATTATGTAATATTTACAATGGATGATCCAAGAGAAGAAAATGTTGATGATATTATAGATGATTTAGTTTCTATCTCAACAAATACCAACTATGAAAGAATTATCAATAGAAAAGAAGCAATTTACAAAGCACTTTCTATGGCAAAAGAAAGTGATATCATTCTGGTTACAGGAAAGGGTATCGATAATTATATGGCTTTAGGAAAAGAATACCTACCATATTCGGATGTTTCTGTAATAGAAGAATATTTTAAAGAAAATAAAGGAAAAAGACAATAAGAAAAGAAAATATGTTATAGTAATAAATTAGAAAAAAACAGAAATAAGCGGAGGTTTTTATGAATTACATCGGATCAAAATATTCAATACTAGATTTTATTGATGAAACAGTAATCGATTTTATGCATCCAGAAAAGAATAACTACACATTTTGTGATATTTTTGCAGGTACAGCAGTAGTTAGCAAGTATTTTAAGAAAAAAGGTTGTTCTGTAATCGCAAATGATATAGAGTCTTATAGTTATATGATAATAAAATCACTAATCGAAAATAACGAAGAATATCAATACAAAAAATTAAAAGAAAACAAAATTGATGACCCATTTACATATTTAAATAATTTAGATGGAATAGAAGGATTTATTTATAAGAATTATTCCTTAGGAGGTACCAAGGGACAAGAAACAGAAAGATTATATTTTAGTGATTACAATGCAAAAAAAATAGATGCTATCAGAACAGAAATTAAATCTTGGAAAGAAAAAGAGTTAATTACAGAAAATGAATTCTGTTACTTAGTTGCAAGCTTAGTAGAGTCAGCAGATAAAGTAGCAAACACAGCATCAGTCTATGAAGCATTCTTAAAGAAACTAAAAGCATCTGCAGCGAAACCATTAGTCTATCAACCAATTGACTGTCCAATCATAGAGAAAAATGGAAAATATAAGGCATATAACGAAGACTCTAATGAATTAATTAAGCATATCTCAGGAGATGTATTGTACATGGATCCTCCATACAATAATAGAAAATATGATACAAACTATCATATATTAGAAACAATTGCATTATATGATGAACCAGAGATTAAAGGAAAAACAGGACTCCGTATAGAAAATAGCAAAAAATCAAAATATTGTGTTAGAAAAGAGGCAACTAGTGCATTCGAAGAATTAGTAAAAAATGCAAACTTTAAATACTTATTCCTAAGTTATAACGATGAAGGAATTATTCCAATGGCAGAGATTAGAAGAATTATGTCAAAATATGGAAAATATAAATGCTATAGTAAAAAACATAAACGATATAAATCAGATACAAAACGTGAATATATAAAAGACTTCACAATAGAATACATTCATTGCTTAGAAAAAAATCCAAAATTTTTATATGAAGACCACATAGAAAAAAATGATTCAAATATAGAATAAAAATAGAAAGATACCAAAATAAAAAAGGTATCTTTTTAGATTTAAAAAAATAGTTGCGAAATCCTAAACAAAAAATTATAATATAAAAAAACAAATTACTTTTATAGGAGGTTCAAAATGTTAAGAATAATACAAAAAGAAATTGTGGGTTTAAAAAATGCAATTAAGCATATCATACCTAGAAAAGAAGAACAAGAAAGAATAGAAGAACCTTCTGAAGAAGAAAAAATAAATATGGAGATGGGTATTGTACAAAATAGGATAGAAGAAGAGAAAGTAGTAGAGGAAAAATCTTTACAAACAATAGAAGAACTAAATAATCCACAAGATAAATCCTTAGAACTAAAACCAGAATTACATATAGCATCTATAGAATCGGATAAGGCAAAAACTTTGTCAAAAAGAATGCAAAATCTAAATTTTGGAGATATCATATCAGCAAAAAGATATACTAGTTTAGAAGAACGAGAAAGAATGGAACCAGGACATAGAGTAGGACCATTCATTGTAGTTGGTTCCTATCAAGATTTTGTACTTGCTGTATATGGGACAAGTAAGAAACCAAAAGAATTTATTCATTTATATTACTTTTTCTTAGATAAAATCAAGGGAGATCGATATACTTTAACAAAAGATACCTATTTTCAAGTTAGTAGAATTTATCCAATCAGAGATAAACAATATGTAAGTAAATTAGGTACTTTAAGCGATGAAGAAAAAAACTTAGTCACAAAGCAAATAAAAGTAGCAAGAGATAGACAACGGTATGGTTACTTAGGTAATATTCCATTTTCCTTACCAAAGTCAAAAATAGAATTTGGAGATATTATTTCTTACCAGAATAAAATTTATTTCATATATCAAGAAAATCAAGATTCTTTTCTTGGATTTCAATTAACAAAAGGAGATGAAGCTTCTGAAAATAGAATATATATTAATAGAAAGTATTATGTATTAAATTTTGAAACAGAAATAGAAATTCCCAAAAGTTACCCTCAAAAGAAAATAAGAATAGCAGATCTTCCTTCACCAAATCAAGCTCTAGGAATCTTAGCTAGTAGAAAAAAATATTTTGAAGAAAAAAAGAAAAAAGAAGAATGTTCTAGAGGTACAATAATCACAAATCAAAATGAGATTTATTACATTTATGGAGAAGAAGGACAAGAATGGTTAATCTTTGAAGTATTCAATGAAGAACAAAATAGCACACAACGTATCCAAATAAATACAACTGAATTTTATACAAATTTTAGTAATAGAATGAAACTAACTAAAAGAAAAGCAAAAGATTATACCATTGTTACAAAAGCAAAAGATCTTGAAATGGATCAAATAAAAAAACAAAAAAAAGAATATGAACGATCTCATCAACATGCAAAAGAGAAAGCAAAGAAAATTCAAAAAGCTTCTATTAAAGAAGGTAGTGTTGTAGTTACTAATAATTTGGCAAGAGAAATATATATTGTATTAGAAAGAACAAATGATACAGTTACTTGGATTTCGATAGAGGACCTTTTAAATCAAAATCGTAGGATTGAAACAGCAACAATTGGTGGAATCCATTCAGTAGCGAAAATAACAAACAATCAATTAGAAGCAATTAAGCATTGGATTAAATTCTCAGAATCTAATTTAGAAAATGCATTGATAGAATCTATTTCTAACAAGCAAAAAAAACTAATTTAATAGTTTTTTTAGCATCAAATAAAATCTTTATTATTTCTTAAGAACTCTCTAAGTATTTTAGTAAGAGCTCTTTTTTCAATTCTAGAAACATAACTTCTTGAAATTTTTAATTCACGAGCGATGATTTTTTGAGTTTGGCAATTATTATCTATTAAGCCATATCTTCGAATCACAATTTCTTTTTCCCTAGGTGTTAATACATCTAAATATTGGATTAAAAGTTGAATATTTTCCTTTCGATCCATTTCTTCTAAAAAATCTGGTTTAGAGGTTTTTAATACATCAAGTACAGTAATTTCATTTCCCTCCTTATCGAAGCCAATTGACTCATTCAAAGATATGTTTTTTAAATTTTTATTATTGGCTCTAAAAAACATAAGAATTTCATTTTCAATGCACTTTGCACAATAGGTTGTAATTTTTACCTTTCTATCTGAAGAGTAAGAATCTACTCCTTTAATAAGCCCAATAGTACCAATGCTGATTAAATCATCTTGATCTTCTAATTTTGTATCATACTTTTTAACAAGATGAGCAACTAGACGTAGATTATGCTCAATTAATTTTGCTCGTGCCTCTTGATCTCCTAATTCTAATTTTCGAATGCATTCCTCTTCTTCTTCCTTAGAAAGTGGATCTTTGAAGACATTATTAGAATAAGAAGCATTAAAAAGGGAAAAATTAGATAATAGAAAAGATAAGAATCTTTTTAACATAACATCACCTAGTAAAATATATGTCAAATTTTAGAAAAAAAGTGCTATTTTTATTGTTTTTTATTTGATAGAAATATACTATAAAGGTGGACAATAGAAGGTTGGGGTGGTAGTATGACCAATAAAGAAAGCAAAAAGGAACAAAATGCAAATTTAAAGAAAAATCAAAGTAAAAATAAAAATATAAATAGAAAAAGTTCATCAAGTAAAAAAATACAAAATAAAATAAATCAATCAAAAAAACAAAATTATAATAGAAAAAAACAGATGAATAATAATTACTATTCTAAAAAAGAACCACCATTTTTAGAGGAAAATAGGCAAGAATTTTTAATTTCTGAAGCATTAGAAAACTTTCAAGAAAAAGAACAAGAAGTAGAAAAAGTAAAAGCACAAGCACAAGAAATCACAGAAATTGATTTGGAAGAAACATTATCTTTACGAGATGAATTATTTAATATAGAAGAAGAAACAAATATAAGTGTAAATAAAAATACAAAAAAGAAAGAAAAAGTAAGTGTAAAGAAACCTTCAAAAAAGAAAACTAAAAAATTAATAGGAATTCTAATCCTTCTTATTCTAAGTATTACAGTATTTAGTTTGTTAATATCAATTACACCAAAGATATTTATCACAGGAGAAGAAAAAATTGTTTTAGAATATAATACAGAATATAAAGATGAGGGAGCAACTGCGAAGTACTTTAAAAAAGATTATACAGATAGGATAAAAACAATAGGAGAAGTAAATACAAAAAAAATAGGGACTTATATCATTACTTATGAATTGGAATTTTCATCTTATTCTCTAAAAAAACAAAGAATAATAGAAGTAGTAGATAAAAAGAAACCAATAATTAAATTAGTTGGAGAAAATCAGGTGAATATTTGTCCAAATGGGAAGTATGAGGAAGAAGGAGTAACCGCTTTTGATGAGTATGATAAAGATTTAACAAACAAAATCGAAAGAAAAGAAGAAAAGGGAAAGATTATTTATAAAGTAAAAGATTCCTCAAATAATGAACAAATTGTGGTTAGAAAATTGATCGAGGTGGATAATGAAAAACCAGTCCTTGAATTATTCGGAAGTAGTACATTATATGTAGAACCCAATAAAAAGTATATAGAACCTGGATATAAAGCAACAGACAATTGTGATAAAGACGTTACAAAAGATGTTATTGTAACTGGGAATGTTGATACATCAAAATTGGGAAGCTATACTTTAACTTATGAGGTATCAGATAAAACAGGAAATAAAACATCTGTAAAAAGAACAATAATTGTATCTAAAAAGACAGACCCAGAAAGTGGAACTATAAAAACAGGTGCCATTTATCTAACATTTGATGATGGACCAAATAATGGAACAACCAATCGTATTCTAGATATTTTAAAGGAAGAAGGAGTACATGCTACATTCTTTGTAACTGCCAACGGTCCAGATAACTTACTAAAAAGAGAATATGAAGAAGGACATTCTATTGCTCTTCATACAGCAACGCATAATTACTCGTATGTATATAGTTCTAAAGAAAATTACTTTGAAGATTTAAAAAAGGTATCTGATAGAGTAAAAAGAGTAACAGGGCAGGAATCTAAACTAATTCGTTTTCCTGGTGGAAGTAGTAATACAATTAGTAGACATTATAAAGTAGGTATTATGACAGAATTAACCAAAGAAGTATTAGAACAAGGTTATAGATATTATGACTGGAATGTTGATGCATCAGATGCTTGGCAATGTGCAAAAAATAATGTGTCCAATAAGAAAGAATGCGTCTATAATAATGTTACTAAAAATTTATCTAAGTCAAAGGCAAATGTTGTTTTAATGCATGATGTAAAAAGTCATACAGCAGACGCACTTCAGGATATTATTCACTATGCTAAAGAAAATGGATATACTTTTGAAGTCATTGATTCAGGTACCAAAATGGTTAGATTCAAAGTAAATAATTAAAAGAAGAACACGTGAAAAAATTAAAATTTAACGTGTTCTTCTTCATTTATATTAGTAAAAAGTCATAACATTCTAAGATTTGTCAGCAATAAATTTTTATGATATAATAAGACGCAATTTAAGGAGCACATATGGAAAAAAGACAAAGTTATTATCATGGACTTGCTGGTGGAATCCCATTTTGGTATCAAAAAGAAGTATTAGATACTAGTATAAAAACACTAGAAAAAAATTTTAGAACTAGGTGGAATTTATTGTAGAAGAGAACTGGAAAAAAGAGGAATTTCATATCATCAAAAAGAAGCTGTTTATAATGGAGAAGATTATATCTCTGTTTGTATAGAAAATTTTAGTGATGATGAATTTCAAGGAGAAAATAGTACTTGCGATTCCTCCTTTTTTCGATATGTAAAAACAAAAATAGGTTTAGAACTAAATCCAGATATTTTTACTACCTGTAAATTTCGTCTAGAGCCGTATAGAAGATTACTGGGGAAAGACAAGTATTTCGTTTTATCGATAAAACCAATATTATAAGAGTAGTGATTGGACTTTCTAGTGAACTAGAAAATGAGGCAATCACAAAGCTTGAGAAAATATGTAGTCCATATAATATCCCGGTTACTACCTTTAAAAGAATAAAAATAGAAAATCAAAAAAAGATTTCTTTCTAAATGGTATCCAGTTGTAAGTTCAAGGAAAATCATATATAATATGGAATAGGTGAAAGATATGAAAAAATTCTATCCTGCAATATATCAAAAAACAATTCATGATATCAACTATCAAAAACTAAAACAAAAAGGAATTCGTTGCTTACTCTTCGATTTAGATAACACAATTGCATTATTAGAACAAGAAAAATTGGAAGAGAGTACAAAAAAACTGTTTCAAACATTAAAAAAAGATTTTCAACTAATTATAGTTTCTAATAGTCCTAAAAAAAGAGTAGAATATTATGCAAAAATACTTAATTGTGATTATGAATCCTCTGCTTTAAAACCATTAACAATAAAATATAGAAAGATAAAGAAAAAATATAATTATAAAAAAGAAGAAATGGCAATGATAGGGGATCAGCTAATTACAGATATATTTGTTGGAAATAAAATGACCTCTTGTACTATTTTAGTAGAGCCTCTTGGTAAAAAAGATTTAAAAATAACATCATTAAACCGTTTTTTAGAAAGACACATTTTTAATTATTTTAAAAGAAAAAATATCATGGAAAAAGGAGTATATTATGACTAAGAAAAAGTATTGTTCTGGATGTGGTGTAGTACTTCAAGATGAAAATGTCGCTATTGAAGGATATGTTCAGAATATAGAAAATGATATATGTCAAAGATGTTTTCGAATGAAAAATTATGGTGAATATCAGATTTCTACAAAATCAAACGAAGAATATTTAGACATACTAAGATCTATTGGAAAGAAAAAGGATTTAGTACTTCATATCATAGATTTAATGAATATTGACAAGGATTTAGAAATAGTGAGAAATATCATTTCTAATAAAATGATATTGGTACTAAATAAAAGAGACGTTTTACCAAAAAGTGTCAAAGACGAAAAACTTATTGCCTATTTTAAAGCATTAGATTTAAAATATGAGGATATTGTTGTCATTAGTGCCAATAAAAATTATAATATTGACTTACTATTTGAAAAAATTAAGAGATACCAAACTACAAAAAATGTTTATGTGGTAGGTCATACTAATACAGGTAAAAGTAGTTTAATTAATAAAATGATTTCAAATTATTCAGAGAGTGATAAAGAACTAACGATATCACCACTCCCATCGACAACCTTAAATGAAATTCATATTCAATTAAATGAAGAACTAAACTTAATTGATACTCCAGGTCTTGTAGATCATGGAAATATTGTAAACTATGTAGATAGTACAATTTTGAAGAAGATTAGTCCTAAAAAGGAAATTAAACCAAAAACATATCAATTAAAACCTAATCAATGTTTAATCATTGGAGATATGATTCGACTTGATTATGTAGAAGGAGAAAAAAATAGTTTTACATTATATCTTTCCAATGAGTTAAAAGTAAAAAGAATGAATGGACTTAAGCAAACAAGATTAAAGGACTTATTTAAGGTAACTCATGAAATAAAATATGGAGAAGATTTGGTAATTAATGGACTAGGGTGGGCTAAAATTGTAGAAAAAGGAATTGTCGATCTATATATAAACAAGGATATAGAAACCTTTACTAGAAAATCGATTATTTAAAAAGAAGAAATGTAGACAATGTCTACATTTTTGAGTGGAATTGGACTTTTTTAAAAAAAATAGCAAAAAACTTTAAAATAAATGGATATTTTACGAATATTCTAACAATTATGGTATAATATTTACTGTTTAGCAATAGGAGGTGGAGTCATGGAAAATACAAATAACAATATCTTTGCAGAAGTTAGAAGTAAACTAGATATTGTCGATGTAATTTCAGAATACATTCCATTAGTTCAAAAAGGAAAAAATTATTTTGGCGTATGCCCATTCCATGATGATACCAATCCTTCTATGAGTGTATCAAGAGAAAAACAAATCTATCGATGTTTTTCATGCGGTGCTAGTGGGAATGTATTTACTTTTGTACAGGAATATGAACATATTAGCTTTAAGGAAGCACTAGAGCAGTTGGCAAGAAAAGCAGGAGTAGAATTAAAAAATGTTTCTTTACAAAAGAAAAACGATAAAAACGATAAATTTTATGAAATTTATCAGCTAACAGATAAATATTTTTTAAATAATCTTCAAACGAATCTGGGAAAGCAAGCAAAAGAATATCTGCACGCTCGTTCTATCACAGATGAAATGATTAAAGAATTTGGAATTGGTTTAAGTTTAGAAACATCAAGCGATTTGGTACAATTATTGGAAAAAAAAGGGTATAATTTAAATGATTTAAATGTTATCGGTTTAGCAAATGGGAATAAAGATTTATATAATGGAAGAATCATGTTTCCACTAAAAGATTTGAGTGGAAGAATTGTAGGCTTTTCTGGAAGAAGATATGACGGATTAAAAGAAAATAAATATGTGAATACAAAAGGAACTCCCATTTTCCAAAAAGGAAATATTCTTTATAATTATTATGATGCAAGAGAATTTGTTAGAAAGAAAAATCAAGTCATTGTAATGGAAGGATTTATGGCAGCCATCCGTTCTATTACAATAGGAATTAAAAACGTGGTATCACTAATGGGAACTGCGATGACCAAAGAACAAGTTGATTTGTTAAAAAGACTTTCAGTCAATGTTATTTTATGTTTTGATGGAGATGATCCAGGTAGACATGCGACAATAACCAATGGAGAAGAATTAGTAAAACAAGGATTTAATGTTCGAGTAGTCGAATTAACAGATGGACTTGACCCAGATGATTATATTTTAAAATATGGAAAAGACTCCTTTGAACGATTAATTGAAAATGCACAAAATTATAGTGATTTTAAAATAAAAAATCTAAAACAGGGAGTAAACTTCAAAAGTAATGAAGAAGTATCAGATTATATTAACCAAGTTTTATTAGAAACAAGTAAAGTTTCAGATGAAATTCGTCGAGAATTAACACTAAAAACTCTTGCAAAAGAATTTGATATAGGTTATAATACCCTAGAAAAAAGGTTGTCCACGTATTTAAAAGAGGAAACAATAAATCCTGCAAAAAAGCAAGAATTTGTTTTAAAACCAAAACAAGTGAAACATAATAAGTATGAATTAGCAGAAAAAACTCTTCTTTATTATATGTTGACAAATGGTGATATAAGAAATCGCTTTGAACAAGGAAAATTTATTTTTTCGAATGAGCAAAGTAGATTCTTAGCTTCCGAAATTGTATATTACTATAAATTATATGGAACGCTAACACCAGCTGATTTTTATACATACTTAAAAGACAAAAAAGAATTACTACAACTACTAGATAAAGTATTGGAATTAGACATAGAAAATGAAGTATCTAATGAAGTGATTGATGCCTATATTGCGGTTGTAAGAGAAAATAATAGGAACCTAGAAATAAAAAGGTTAGAAAAGACGATGAAAGAAAAAAATGACCCACTAGAAAAAGCGCAAATTGCTGAGAAAATTAGAAAGTTAAAAATGGGGAGTGTATAATATGGCAAAAGAAATTAAAACATTTGAAGAAAGAAAACAATCATTATTAGTAAAAGGAAAAGAAAATGGATTCATTACATATGAAGAATTAGCAGGAGAATTAAAAGGACTTGATGTAGATAGTGATTCACTAGATGAACTATACAATTTATTAGTAGATAATAATATTGAAATTATATCAGAACAGGATGATGTAGACGGAGATGGAGAAGATGGTGGAGATTTATTAGAATTAGATGATTTAGCACTAGCAAAAGATATCAAAATCAACGATCCTGTACGTATGTATCTAAAGGAAATTGGTAGAATTAACTTACTTACATCAGATGAAGAATTTGAATATGCAAAACTTGCAGAACAGGGAGACGAGTATGCAAAGAAAATGTTAGCAGAATCAAATCTTCGTTTAGTAGTATCTATTGCCAAAAGATATGTAGGACGTGGAATGTTATTCTTAGATTTAATCCAAGAGGGAAACATTGGTCTTATGAAAGCTGTAGATAAATTCGACCCATCAAAAGGATATAAATTTTCAACCTATGCAACTTGGTGGATTCGTCAAGCAGTGACACGTGCAATTGCTGATCAAGCTAGAACAATTCGTGTACCAGTACACATGGTAGAAACAATTAACAAATTAGCACGAGTACAACGTCAATTGACTCAGGAATTAAATAGAGAACCTACAGATGAAGAAATTGCTAAGAAATTAGGAATTACAATTGAAAAGGTTCGTGAAGTATACAAAATTAGCCAAGATCCAGTTTCTCTTGAAACACCAATCGGTGAAGAGGATGACTCTCATCTTGGAGATTTCATTAAAGACGAAAGAACAATGTCACCAGAAGAATATGCAACAGTAGAATTATTAAAAGAAGAATTGAGTGGAGTTTTGCTTACTTTAACAGATCGTGAAGAAAGAGTACTTCGATTAAGATTTGGTCTTGATGATGGTCAATGTCGTACCTTAGAAGAAGTAGGACAAATCTTCGGAGTAACAAGAGAAAGAATTCGTCAAATAGAAGCAAAGGCTTTAAGAAAATTAAGACATCCATCTAGAAGTAGAAAATTAAAAGATTTCTTAACAAATTAGAAATCTTTTTTTAATTACTTATATGTTGATTTTTCACTTGTAAAAAAGCTTAGAGAAAGTGTATACTATAAACATATAGTAAAGAAGAATAGGAGATAGTTTGTAATGAAAGAAAAGGGATTTACATTAGTAGAACTTTTGGCAGTAATCGTAATATTAAGTATAATTTTAGCGATAGCGGTTCCAACATATCGAAGTTATATGGCAAGTTCAAGAAACAAAGCATTTAAGGAGGCAGAAAATGCATTAAAGACAGCTGCTAATAATGCACTCACACAATGTATTACGAATCCAACAGGAGAAGTAGTAGAATATTGTAAAAGTCATAGACCTCCAGATAATCAATATCAATATGATGTGGCAGTTGGAGATGAATTAGTTAAATATAATTATATTGATCCAATTGCGGATCCTTATCATTCAGGAAAATA
>CATLHA010000022.1 GCA_949948745.1 uncultured Caryophanales bacterium | reverse complement strand
GAAATATTTTCTATTAATATATTTTAAAATAATTATATATTATTAAGTTATAGTATTTAATAAATAATTTATAAACAGAAAAATTATTTCCCGGGAAATAAAAATTAATTATATGCAATATTAATTAAAAAATATATTTCTATTATATTACATTCTTTTTTACATTGTTTCACGTGAAACATCAGAAAAAACTTGATTTTTATTAATAATTATATTAAAATTTGAATGTGCAATAAATATTTATGGAACCAGGTCAGGACCGGAAGGTAGCAGCCTTAACATATAATGTTTATGTGCACTTTTTTTATGGATGTGATTTATATGTATGAAAAATATATGTTGGAGGCTTTAAAAGAGGCTGAATTAGCTTATCAATTAGGTGAAGTACCAATTGGTTCTATTATAGTATGTGATAATCAGATTATTGCACGATCACATAATACACGAAATTTTAATAATGATATTTTTGGTCATGCAGAAATTAATGTAATTAATGAAACTAGTAACATTAAATTGAATTGGCGATTAGAAAATTGTGTTTTATATGTAACATTACTTCCTTGTCCAATGTGTGCTTCAGCTATCAATCAATCTAGAATAAAAAAAGTTGTTTGTGGGACGGTTCCAAATAATGTGAATTATTCATTGATTTATAATATTTTGAATGATAATTCTTATGGTAAACCTGTGGAAATTGTCACAGGAGTGCTTGAAGATGAATGTGCTGATTTATTAAAAAAATTTTTTTCAGAAAAAAGGTAGTTTAAAATAGATATACTACCTTTTTATGTTATAATATAAGTGTTTTGGAGGTGAATTATGTCTTATCAAACGTTGTACAGAAAATATAGACCTTCTGATTTAAGTGATGTAGCTGGACAAAAGTCTATTGTTAAAATAATAAAAAATTCTTTGAAATTTGGACGTATTAGTCATGCATATTTATTTTGTGGACCAAGAGGAACTGGAAAGACAACAATGGCTAGAATTTTAGCTAAAAATGTTAATTGTTTGGATATTCAAGATGGTATGGCTTGTGGAAAATGTAAAAATTGTCTTTCTATTTTAAATGGAAATTGTCCTGATATTATTGAATTAGATGCAGCTTCTAATAATGGTGTTGATGAAATTCGTGAAATAAAGAATAAAGTTACATTAGTTCCTACAGAATTGAAGTATAAAGTTTATGTTATTGATGAGGTTCATATGTTATCTATTGGTGCTTTTAATGCATTATTAAAAACATTGGAAGAACCACCTGAACATGTGATTTTTATTCTTGCGACAACAGATCTTCATAAAGTCCCTATAACTATTATTTCAAGATGTCAATGTTTAGATTTCCATAGAATTAGTGAAGAAGAAATTATTAAAAGGTTAAGTCAAATTGCTGAAATAGAAAATTTTGATATTGAAGATGGAGTCTTAGAGAGTATTGCTAATTTATCTGATGGTGGATTTCGTGATGCTATTGGAATGTTAGATAAATTGGTGTCATATTCTGATAATAAGTTAACATTGTCTGATTTTGAAGAGTTAAATGGAATTGTATCTATAGAAGATAAGAAGAACTTTTTAAAAAATGTTGAACTTGGTGATGTGAAAAATATTATAGATTTTATCGATAAAGTTTATAATAAGGGAAAAGATTTAGTTATTTTTTCACAAGACTTAATGATTTTATGTAGAAACTTAATTATTGATTATTATTCTTATCAGAAATTAGATTTTGACATTGAATTTTTATTAAATTTTGTTGATGTTTTGAATTCATTATCTAATGATCTAAAGGTAACTAGTAATGTAAGAATTGTTTTTGAAACAAGAATCCTTTCATTTATGCGTCAGAATAATGTAAAAAATGATTATATTTCTTCAAGTCAAGTAGATAATGCTTGTAATTTATCTGTGGATAATATAAGTAATTGTGTTGAAGAGTTTAAGGAACCTTTAAAATCTGTGGAAAAAAACAATTTTGATGAAGCTATCTCTCAAACAAAATCTAATCAAAAAATTATAGAAAAAAATAATGAGGAAAATCTCATTAGACGAAATTCTATTATTATAAATAATTGTTTTTGTAATGCATCTAAAAAAAATCTGAATTTTGTTAAGGAAAACTGGGAAAAATTAAATGAATATGCATTAGATAATAAATTTGGTGCAATTGCTTGCTATTTATCTGATTCTATAGTTAGAGCAGCCAGTGATAAAGAAATTATTATTACATTTGATTATGAATCTTTGGTAAATAGAGGTTTACAATTTGGTAATATGGTAGGAGAGTTATTGAACAAAATAATGAATGTTCCTTACTATGTTGCTTATTTGACAGTTGATCAGTGGAATAATGAGAAAAAAAAATATATTGAAAATTTAAATCAAGGAAATAAATATATTTATCAGGAATTAATTGATTTTAATGATTCATCTGATAAAATAGAAAATGAGATTAAAGCATCTTCAAATATAGAAGTAACTGACTCTATTACGGATGAGGCAATTAAATTATTTGGAGAAGATTTAATAAGTGTAAGTGAATAAGAAAAGGAGATAATAATTATGAATATACAAGCACTAATGAAACAAGCTCAATCTATTCAAAAGGATATGATGAAGGCAAAGGAAGAAATTGATAATACTACTTTTACAGGGGAAAATGGTTTTGTTAAAGTTGAAGTAAAAGGTACTAAGGAAGTTGTTAAAGTTGAAATTGATAACTCTGAACTTTCTAATGATGATATCGAAATGTTACAAGATATGATTGTGATTGCAATTAATGATGCATTTAAAAAGGTTGATAAAATGACAGAATCTAAATTAGGAAAATTTACTAACGCAATGCCAGGAATGTTCTAAAATGTATCCAGAGAGTTTACAAAATCTTATTGAATGTTTTAAATTTTTGCCTGGAATAGGTGAGAAAACAGCTGAAAGATTAGCATTTTCTATTTTAGATATGTCTGAAGAAAGAACTGAATATTTTGAAGAAAGTATTAGAAGTGCTAAAAAAAATATGCATCTTTGTCCTATATGTAATTCGTTAACAGATCAGGAAAAATGCAACATATGTTCTAGTGATAATAGAGATGATTCATTTTTATGTGTTGTTGAGGATACAAAATCAGTTTTTTTATTTGAAAAATTAGGGATGTTTAAGGGAAAGTATCATGTAATTAAAGGATTAATTTCTCCAAAAGAAGGTATTAGTCCTGATGATATTGAGTTAGGAAAATTAATTGATCGAATTAAAACATCTAAATTCAAAGAAATAATTTTGGCTTTTAAACCTAGTATTGAGGGAGAAACAACTTCTTTGTATATAAAACGAATTTTAGGCGACTTAGATATAAAAATTTCTAAGATAGCTAGTGGAATTCCAATAGGTGCTGATATGGAATATATTGATGCAATGACCTTAGAAAGAGCATTATTAGATAGAAAAAGTGTAGAATAAATAAAAATTCCTTACATATTTTTAAATAGGTGAGGACAAGTGAAAAAAATAATATTTTTTATTAAAAAATGTATTCTTAGTTTTTTTATTTTGTATGGGTTTAATGTAATTGCAGGAAGTTTTAATATTCTAATTCCTATTAATATATTTACAGTATTAATAACTTCTATTTTAGGTTTTCCAGCATTATTTTCATTAATTTTATTATATATATTTGTTTATTGAGAGGTGAGAGCTTGTTAGATTCTTATATTGAAAAGCAACCATATTTTGTTGAAGAAGTAAAACGTTTAGTTAATAAAAAAAGAATTTCTCATGCTTATTTAATAGAAACCAGAAATAGCCAAGATTGTGAGAATATAGTTCTAGCATTTGCTAAATATTTATATTGTTCTAATTTAGATACTAATAGTGAAGCTTGTGATTTATGTAATCTATGTTCTTTAATAGATGAAAATGCAAATAGTGATTTTTTACAAATTAGACCTGATGGCTCTTTGATTAAAAAAGAACAAATTTTAAATATAAAAGAAAAATTTATGACAAAACCATTATTGGAAGGGACAAGCCGTATTTATATTATTTATGATGCTGATAAATTAAATAAACAAGCGGCAAATTCTCTTTTAAAATTTTTAGAGGAACCTGATGATAATATAATAGCAGTTCTTGTTGCTTCTAATCGTTATCAAGTTATAGAGACAATTAGAAGTCGATGTCAAATTTTTTCTTTGATAAATAATAAGACAGAAATCACATTTAATAATTTTGAATTAACTTGTAATATTATTAAGTGTATTGAAGAAAGGGCAATGAGTGCTATTGCATATTTGCCTATTATTATTGAAAATCATTATTATAGTAAGGATGAATGGACAAATATTTTTTGTGAAATGCAGTATCTTTATGAACAATCTTTAAGAAAACTTGAGGGTAGTGATTATTCTTCTGGATTAGAAGAAATATTGGATTTTATAGTGCATAGAAATAATGAAACATCTTTACTTCATAAATTGGATGTTATAAAAAATATGATAGAAAGATTAAATTATAATCTTAATATAAATTTAATGTTAGATGATTTTATTATAAAGTTTTCTCTATAAAAATTATGTTTTAGGTGGTGATAAAATGGTATTAATAGCGGCAGTTCAATTTAAAAAAAATAGTAAAAATTATTTTTTCAAAATCAATGATTTAGAAGTTAAAAGTGGGCAACATGTAATTGTAGAGACAGAAAAGGGACTTCAATATGGCAAAGTTTCTTTGATAAAGGAAATTGCTGATGAAGATATTGGAACTCCTTTAAAAAGTATAATTCGAATTGCAACTGAAAAAGATGAAAAGCAGCACCAAAGTAATTTAAAAGAATCTGATGAAGCACTGAATGTAGCAAGGAAGAAAGCAGATGAGTTGAAACTTTCTATGCGCATTATTGATGCAACATTTACTTTTGATAAAAAACAATTGCTTTTTAATTTTCTTGCAGATGAAAGAATTGATTTTAGAGATTTGGCTAAGAAATTAGCACAAATTTATCATACTAGAATAGAACTTAGACAAATTGGAGTACGTGATAGAGCAAAAGAAATTGGTGGTCTTGGTCCATGTGGAAGATTTTTATGTTGTAGTACTTTTTTAACTGATTTTAATACGGTCTCAATTAATATGGCTAAGAATCAAATGCTTGCTTTAAATCCAACTAAGATTAATGGTGTTTGTGGAAGATTACTTTGTTGTTTAAAATATGAAGATGAAACTTATAGTAAATTAAAAGAAAAATTGCCTAAGATTGGTTCTATTTATAAAAATGATGATATTATAGGTAAAATTGTTTCAATTAATGTTTTTAAAAAGACTGCTATGGTAGAAATTAAAAATCATATTCAGGTTGAGGTGAATTTAGAAGATGGAAGTACTAAATGATTTAGTTAATTATAGTGGTCTTAAAATTTATCAAAATACCGATTGGTTTTTGTTCTCTTTAGATTCAGTACTATTGCCTAATTTTGTTACTCTTAATAAAAATATAAAAACTGTTATGGATTTGGGGACAGGAAATGCTCCAATTCCTTTAATTTTATCTACTAAAACAAATGCTAAAATTATTGGAATAGAAGTTCAGAAAGATTTGTATGAGTTAGCAAAAAAAAATATTCAATATAATCATTTAGAGGAAAAAATAGAAATTTATAATTTAAATATCAAAAATTTAAAAGAACATTTTTCTCCAGATTCAATGGATGTTATTACTTGTAATCCTCCGTATTTTAAAATAACTGAGCAAAGTAATTTAAATGAGGATATTCATAAAGTTATTGCTAGGCATGAAAAAATGGTAACTCTTGAAGATGTTATTCAAATTTCTAAATATCTTTTGAAAAATAATGGTGTTATGGCCTTAGTTCATAGAACAGATCGTTTTTTGGATATTCTAAGATTATGTTCGCAATATGGTATGGAAGTAAAAAAGATAAGATTTATCTACCCTAAATTACAAACAGAATCTAATATGATTTTAGTAGAGGCACGTAAAAATGGGGGAACAGGATTAAAGGTATTGCCACCACTTTATGTTCATGAAGAAAATGGAGATTACACAAAAGAAGTTCTTCAAATGTTTCAATAGGAGGAAAATTATGTATTATACCCGAGTTATGTTAGAAAACAATGCTGAGATATTACAATATTTAGATAATCATAAATTTAAAAAAATGAGTGATTTTTCTTTTTATGATTTGATATATCAAAATAATAATGGAGATTCTATTACTAATGATACATTGAAAATTCGTGTATATAGTCATAATGAATGGAAGAATAAGTCTGTTCTTGTTATTCATAAGAAAGCTATCTTTGATGGAAGAGAAAAAGAAGATAAAGTTTTAATGCGTGAAGAGTTTGATGATTTGGATTCTGCTTTACGTTTTTTTGAAAAGAATTTTTCCAATCAGTATACTTTTTCTTTTAAATTAGAAAAAACAGGTGTACAATATGAAAATGAATTTGCTACTATTTGGTTAGAAGAAATTGTAGATTTAGGTACTAGTATAGAAATAGGATCTAATACTCCAGATGTTATTAACCAAATAATTAATGATATTCATATTAAGGAACGTCTAGATGTTTCTGTTCCAGAGTACCTATATCAGAAATTAAATTCGAAAAAATTATAAGTAGGAGATGAGATGAAGTGAGACAAAAAAGTTATGACAATAGTCCAAGTTTATATTTAATTCCAACTCCAGTAGGAAATATGGAAGATATTACATTACGTGCTATTAATACTTTAAAAATGGTTGATTTTCTTTTATGTGAAGATACTAGAATAACTGCTGAATTACTTCATAAATTAGACATTAAGAAAAAATTAATTCATTCTGATGATCATACAGAAAACTCTTTAAAAGAAATGGTTTTGTCTAAGCTTCAAGAGGGTTTAAATATAGGGTTAGTTACTGATAGAGGAACACCTATTATTAGTGATCCAGGATATAAGATTGTAGAATTTATTAGTAGAAATGGATTTAACGTTATTAGTCTTCCTGGTCCTACAGCTTTTGTTCCAGCGCTTACGATGTCTGGGATTAATCCGTCTCCATTCTTATTTTATGGTTTCTTGAATAGTAAGGCTTCTAAGAGAGAAAAGGAATTGAATAGTTTAAAAAAATTGCCATATACTATTATATTTTATGAAGCTCCTCATCGTATCTTTGATATGTTACAATCTTTACTTAAGATTTTTGGAAATCGTAAAATTGTTTTATGTAGAGAGATTAGCAAAAAATATGAGGAAGCTATTCGAGGTACTATTGAAGAGGTGCTTGAAGTTTCAGAAACTTTAAAAGGTGAAATGGTAGTAGTTGTTGAGGGTAATTTACAACAGGAAGATTTTTCAAGTATGACTGTATTAGAACATATTCAATTATATTTAGATGATGGTATGACAGAAAAGGAAGCTATTAAGAAAGTAGCCGTTGAAAGAGATATTCCTAAATCTATTGTTTATAAAGAATATCATACTGGAAAGTAAAAATTATTTCCCGGGAAATAATTTTTCAGGAATTATATGTTTAAATCAAGGAGTGAAAAACTAAATGAAATATAATTATACAATAAATCCACATAATTTGCGAATTGGAATTATGAGAGATTTTGATTCTAAGTGGTATCCAGAAGAGATTGAAACTGTAATATCCATGGAGGAAGAAAACAAGAAACTTCATAGATTGAAACTTGGAATTGTAAAAAATTTTGATTCTAAATGTTATCCGAAAGAGAATGAAAGAAAAGTATATATTTCTGATGCGGTAATTCATCATAGTCTTCAAACTCGAAGAATTCATCTAATTCAATTATTTGGATATAAAAAATATAAGAAAATTATAAATAAAGTAAAATGTTTAAGTAGGTGAAAAGTATGAAACTTATTGTAGGTCTTGGAAATCCAGGAAAAGAATATGAAAATACAAGACATAATATTGGTTTTCAAACAATAGACCTTTTTGCACAGAAATTGGGGATAACTATTTCTAAATCAAAATTTAATGGCCTTTATGTGGAAACTTTAATTCATAATGAAAAGACAATTCTATTAAAACCACAATCTTATATTAATTTAAGTGGAGAAGTTATTCGCAGATTTGTGGATTTTTACAAAATTGATACAAAAGATATATTAATTATTTCTGATGATTTAGATTTATCTGTTGGAACATATAAACTTAAGAAAAAGGGTTCAAGTGGTGGACATAATGGATTAAAAAATATTGAGTTACATCTTGGGACTCAAGAATATTGTAGAATTAAAATAGGAATTTCTAATAACAAAAATATAGATACGAAGGATTATGTCTTAGGAAAAATTTCAACTTCTGAGAATGAACTTTTAAATAAAGTTAAAAATGATATTCAATTTGTTTTAGAAGATTATTTTACTATGAGTTTTGATAATTTGATGAATAAATACAATATAAAGATAAAGAAGGGAAATATGGATGTTTAATAACTTTTTTCAAATAGATAAAGTTCATAATATTGCATTGGCTGGTTTAACGAACGAGCTTTTTTCTGTTTACACTAATCAATTGTTTCAAACGAGAGAAGAATCCATTTTGATTGTTACGCCGTCTTTATATGAAGCAAATCAGATATTTGATAGTTTAAGCAATTATTGTTCTTCTGTTTTATTGTTTCCAATGGATGATTTTTTAACGAGTGAGGCAATAGCAATTAGTCCAGATTTGATGGTTAATCGTCTTGAAACTTTAAATGAGTTATTGTATCAAAAGAAGAAAATTATAGTTACTAATTTAATGGGGTATCTTAGATTTTTACCTTCAAAGGAACTTTATCGAAATCACCATTTGAAGTTTTCCGTAAATGATGAGATAGAACCAAAAAAGTTAATTGAAATGTTATATCATAATGGTTATACCAAAGAATCTATTGTTACTAAAACTGGGGAATTTTCTGTACGTGGATTTGTTATAGATATATTTCCTTTAGGAATGGATCATCCAGTTCGTTTTGAATTTTTTGGTGATACTATTGATTCATTACGTTTATTTGATGAAGATACACAAAAATCAATGGAAAATATTAATGATATTTCAATTGATCCATATACAGAGTTTATATTAGATGTTTATCCAGAAGAATATGATGCAAAACAAAAATATTTGTTAGAGATGTCAAAGAAAGTTTCTAATATATATGAATATTTGGATTCTTCTATTGTTATATATAAAGATTATCCTCAACTCGAAAAAAGTTATGAAATGATTATAAAAGAAACAGTTGAATATAGAAATGAAAAAGATCATAACTTTACTTCAGATTATATGTTTGACTTTTTGAATATTCATCCTAATAATATCATTCATTATTTAACAATTGATAATATATTATTAGATAAAAGTATTCAAATTATTAAGTATGATAGTAAAGAGATATTACCATTTAATGAAAATATTGAATCTATTAATTCATTTTTAAAAGATCAGCTATATTTAAATAGAAAAATAGTTATTTGCTTAAAAAAACATCAAATAAGAACTTTTGTTCAAGCATTAGAAGTTCCTTATATTCTTACAGATTTAAATCATTTTTATGATAATCAGGTAAATATCATTGAAAAGACAATTGGGAAGGGCTTTATTTTTGATGATTATATAATACTTTCAGATACAGATTTATTTAGAAATTTTGTTCAAAAGAAGAAGTATAAAACAAAATTTAAGTATGCCTCTAAAATTAAAGATATTAATAAGTTAAATATTGGTGATTATGTAGTTCATAATGTTCATGGAATCGGTGTTTATAATGGAATTCATACAATTACTCAACATGATTTGAAAAAAGATTATCTAGAGGTTTTATATGCTGGAAAAGATAAATTATATATTCCTGTTGAAAAGATAGAACTTATTAGTAAGTTTTCTGGTAATGAAGGTACTATTCCTAAAATCAATAAGCTTGGTGGTTCTGATTGGAATAAAGTTAAAAATAGAGTTAAAAACAAAATTCATGATATTGCAGATAAATTAATTCGATTATATGCAGAAAGAGAAATGAGACAGGGATTTGCTTTTAGTCCAGATAATGAATTTCAGAATTCATTTGAAGAAGCATTTGAATATCAAGAAACAAAAGATCAACTAGTTGCGATAGAACAAATAAAAAGGGATATGGAATCAACGGTTCCCATGGATCGTTTACTTTGTGGTGATGTTGGATATGGGAAAACAGAAGTAGCTTTTCGTGCAATTTTTAAAGCTGTTATGGATTCAAAACAGGTTCTTTATTTATGTCCAACTACTATTCTTTCTAATCAACATTATCATAATGCATTAAATCGTTTTCATGATTTTCCAATTCGAATTGCTTTACTGAATCGTTTTACTACTACAAAAGAAAAAAATAGAATTATTCAAGGGTTGAAAGATGGAAGTATTGATGTTGTAATTGGAACACATCGTTTACTTAGTGATGATATAAAACCTAAGGATTTAGGATTATTGGTAATAGATGAAGAACAAAGATTTGGTGTTACTCATAAGGAAAAAATTAAAGAATATAAAAGTAATATTGATGTTTTGACTTTAACTGCTACTCCAATACCTAGAACTCTTCAGATGTCTATGGTGGGGATTCGCAGTTTGTCTTTAATTGAAACACCTCCTGTTGATCGATATCCAGTTCAAACTTATGTAATTGAAGAAAACAATCAAATTATAAAAGATGCCATTTATAAAGAACTTTCTAGAAATGGTCAAGTTTTTTTACTTTATAATCGAGTAGAAACTATTGAAAAGAAGGCACTTGATATTCATCAATTAGTTCCAGAGGCTAGGATTATTTGTGCTCATGGTAAATTAAGTAAAGAAGAATTGGAAGATAGGATGAGTGCTTTTATTAACCATGAATATGACATATTGATTTGTACAACTATTATAGAAACAGGAATTGATATTCCAAACACAAATACGTTAATAGTTTTAAATGCAGATTGTTTTGGACTTAGTCAATTGTATCAAATCAGAGGGCGTGTTGGTCGAAGTAATAAAATTGCCTATGCTTACCTTATGTATAATTCTTCTCGTATGCTTACAGAAACTGCTGTGAAAAGATTAAATGCAATTAAAGATTTTACAGAACTTGGAAGTGGTTTTTCTATTGCTACTCGTGATTTATCTATTCGAGGAGCTGGAGATATTTTGGGGAGTGAACAAGCTGGATTTATTGATACCGTTGGTATTGACTTATATTTAAAAATGCTTAATGATGAGGTTGATAGATTAAAAGGTAAACCGATAAAAGAAGAAGAAATTCAAAATGAAAAACCATTATTGGATGTTTCTACTCATATTTCAGATACTTATACAGATGATGATAATTTAAAAATCGAAATTCATAAGAAAATCAATGAAATTGATTCTTACGAAAAATTACAAGAGGTTAAAGAAGAAATAGAAGATAGATTTGGTAAAGTCAATGAAGATATGTTAATTTATATGCATGAAGAATGGTTTGAAAAGATGGCTAAATATTGGCAAATTGAGAAGGTTGTTAAGACAAGAAACTCTTTGGAATTAATATTTAGTGAAGAAATGACTAGTAAAATTGATGGAGAACAATTATTTCTTGATGCATTTAAGATTACAACAATGTTTCGCTTTAAAATGGTTTCTTCTCAATTGGTTATTATTTTAGATATGATTCAATTAGAAAAACATTATATTTATTATTTAGTTGATTTACTTCAAGTTTTAAAGGAAAAGGATAATATGGGAGGTATTTAAATGGCAAGTTCAGTTATTCATATGTGTGTAGCAAAGAAGATTAATGAAAATTTAAATTGTAAATTTCCTGAAAAAATGCTTTTGCTTGGTTCAATAGCGCCAGATATTAGTAAACATTTAGGTGAATCTAAGACGATGAGTCACTTTTGGACAAGGAATGAGGTAGAAGATATTGATTGTTTTATAGAAAAATATCATGAAAATCTACACCATCCATTTATCATAGGATATCTTATTCATTTGTACACAGATCTTTTATGGAACAGGTATTTTGTTAGTGATATTGTTGATAATGATACAATTACTCTTTTGGATGGGACAAAGATTAAAAGAGATCATGCATTATACAAAAAATTAATCTATAATGATTATACCAATTTAAATATTCAATTATTAGATGAATATCAATTAGATTTGTCTTTATTTTATGAAGAAGTAGTTATACCAGAAATAGAAATGGATGAAATTCCAGTAGAAAAGCTTCCAATACTTGTTGATTATACTGGTGTCATTATTGAAAATACAAAGGTAAATAAAGATTACGTTTTTAATTTAGAACAGATTAAGTCTTTTATTAAGACTTCTGCTGATTTAATTACTGCATTTATTAATGAATTGGATATTAATTTTAAAGATTAATAAATGATTGATTTTTAGTGGGGAAAGCTTAACTTGGATATTTCTAAAATTATATTGACATGAAGAAAATCAGATGATATAATCTCAAACAAGTCAAGTGAGTGTGTATAAGTATTTTACGAGCTACACAGGGATTAACCTACACGTATAACACGGAGTCACTAATAGGTGATTTTTCCGTGTTTTTTCTTTTTTATCACCTTTGACTAATAATTAAGAAAGGAGGATTATGTACTTTAGGTGATTTTATTAGATTTTATGTATAAAATTTGATATTTTATTATTATAAAGGCTATTGAAGTTAAAAATTTAAATAAAGTATTTACAATTAAAGAAAAGAAAAAAGGGTTTCGTGGTAGTGTTGAGTCTATATTTCATCCAAAGTATCGAAAAGTGAAAGCAGTAAGGAATATTGATTTTTCTGTAGAAAAAGGGGAAATGGTTGCATTTATTGGGCCAAACGGAGCAGGAAAATCAACTACTATAAAGATGATGACAGGTATTTTATATCCTACAAAGGGAAGTATTAATGTACTTGGATTTGATCCAACAAAGAATCGTCGCAAACTTGCTTATGAAATAGGAACAGTATTTGGTCAGAAAGAACAATTATGGACACACTTAACTCCATATGATAATTTTAAATTCTTTGGAGCTATTTATGATATTCCTGATTATGCAGTTGAAAAGAAAATTGAAGAATTAAAAGAATTATTTGAATTAGGAGATTTCATTAATATACCAGTTCGTAATTTAAGTTTAGGTCAGAGAATTCGTTGTGAAATAGTGGCATCTTTAATTCATGAACCTAAAATATTATTTTTAGATGAACCTACAATAGGTCTTGATCCAGTAGTAAAAGAAAATATTCGTTCTTTAATTAAGCGGATGAATAAAGAATATAAAACTACAGTATTTTTGACAAGTCATGATGTTGGTGATATCGAAAAACTTTGCAGTAGAGTTATTATCATTAACAATGGGCAAGTTGTATTAGATGATTCTATGGAAAACTTGAAATACCATTATTTAAATAAAAAAATAGTAGAAGCAAAAATGAGAGAAAAGGTAAATCTTGAAGATGAAGATGGGATTACTATTTTAAAAGATAAGGGATACAACTTAAAAATAGAGGTAGATACTGAGAAGAGGACTGTTGCTGATGCTTTAAAATTATTAAATCCGGATAATATTATTGATATTAATATCTCTAACGTTCCTTTGGAAGATATTATTAGTAGTATTTATAGAAAAGGAGATAAATCATGAGAAAGTATTTATACATATATAAGTCTGAAATTATGAGTAATTTACAATATGTTAGTAATATTCTTTTTGGATTTATAGGATATTTCATTCTTTTGTTTGTTTTCTTTAATCTATGGAAATATTTGTATAGTGATCCCAACGAATTAATTCATGGATATAGTATGGAACAAACTATTTGGTATGTAATTGTTACAGAAATTCTATGGGGCACAGTAGGTGGAAGAAAGCTTTGTCAAAAAATAAGTAATGATGTAAAAGGTGGAAATATAGCCTATAATATGAATAAACCATATGATTATGTTGGATATTCTTTATTTAATCATTTAGGTATTGCAACAATTAAGGGTATCATTTATATAATTTTAGGATTTCTATTAGGAATTTTATTCTTAAGAATGGTACCTTCTCATACTATAATTACAATTCTTTTGGTTTTATTATCTTCTATTATGGCTACAATTATTAGTTGTTTTCTAATTATTACAATTGGACTATTTTCTTTTCTTATAGAAGATTCTAATCCACTTTATTGGGTATATAGCAAATTAATATTAATCTTGGGAACTTTATTTCCAATAGAATTTTTTCCAAAAATTGTTCAACCTATTTTGACGTATAGTCCTATTTATGCGGTAGCTTATGGACCAGCAAAATTGTTTGTTAATTTTTCTTGGGATGTTTGTTTGCAAGTATTTATTACACAAATGATATATATAACGATTGGATATATTCTTTGTAAATTTATTTATAATAGGGGGGTGAAAAAATTAAATGTTAACGGCGGTTAGAAATCAGATACGTATTTCCTTACTAACAACAAAATATGCTTTAGTTCGAGAAATGCTTAATAAAGCAACATTTTTCATGAATATTGTATTTATGATTTTGAATGATGCTAGTTTTATTATTCAGTGGGTTATTTTATATTCAATTCAAGATGGAATTGGTGGTTATAATTTAAAACAAGTGCTTTTATTGTGGGGATTAGCAGCTGGTACCTTTGGATTTTCTAGATTTTTCTTTTATAGAGCATTTAACCTATCAGAAATTATTAATAATGGAAAGCTTGATTCTTATTTAGTTCAACCTAAAAATGTATTATTGTCAGTTATTACTTCTGATGTTTCTACCTCTGCACTTGGGGATATTTTCTATGCTTATATTATGGCATTTATTTATAAATGTTCTATAACTAATATTCTATTATTTACTTTTTTCATCATTACAGGTGGACTTATTTTAGTTAGTATTTCTGTTATACTTTCTAGTCTTAGTTTCTGGTTTCAAAAAGCGGATATGATTGCAGAGACTGGGGTATCTTTAATGACTAGTTTTGCTACATATCCAGATGGTATATTTAAAGGTGCAGTTAAAATTTTATTTTATACACTACTTCCTGTTGGATTTGTTAATTATATTCCTGTTGGTATATTAAGTGAATTTCGTTTAGAATATTTAATCTTAGTATTTGTGGTTGCCTTATTTTTTATAGTCTTAGCTTTTGTTGTTTTCTATAGAGGGTTACATAGATACTCTTCAAGTAATTTGATGATTTCTAAAATTTAAAAGGATTTTGTTCTATCATTATAGTTATTTTATATGGTAAACAAAATTTGACTAATTTCTTATAAACTGTTATGATTATTTCAATAAAAAGGGTGATAAAAAATGGAAAAGGATATTACAACTATATTTAAAGAAAAGAATAAAGCTATCCTTCTAAATACTTTAAAATATGATATCGAAAAGAATATTACATCGGTATTAGAAACGATGATTAACATATTTAATAATGAATTTAATACTGCGATTAGTAAGGTTTGCTCTATTTATGAAGATGGTCGTAATATTGACTCAAAAAAATATATTACAGAAATGATTAATCAAATGAAATTAGAGAGTTATAAAGAAGTAGAAGTGTTGTTAAATACGAAAAAAGAAAAATTAGAGGGAACTTTAGAGATTATAGATTTTAATGATGAAGGTTTTCAACAATATTATGATGTAGTATCTCAAACTACAGAAAACTTGAAAAATTCTTTGAAAAAGTATTGTATCGAAGATGTTCAAAAAACTGCTTTGGATTTATTTAAAAGGAATATAATAGAAGAAATTGATGATGAAAATAGAGAATTAGTACTTTCTAGAGTTCATGATTATTTTATTAATCGCTTATATGGGAAACTAGAAGATAAATTATATATGGAATTAGAATTAAGAGATAATAATCTACTTAATAAAGCAAAAGAAGGATATGATAGATATCAACAAATTGTTGAAAAGACTGAGGATCGTGAGCAAGTTTAATAAAAGAGAAAAATTGAATTAGATTTTTTTCTTTTTTTGTATAAAAAATGTTTATTTTTATGATACTAATGTTAGAAAGAAGGGAAAACATGAAATCGACTGGTATTGTAAGAAGAATTGACGAATTAGGTAGAATTGTTATTCCTAAAGAAATCAGAAAAACATTAAAAATTAGAGAAGGAGATAATCTAGAGATTTATGTAGAAAAAGGTTCTATTATTTTATGTAAATTTTCTCATTTAAATAATCTTACCTCTATCGCTAATAAAATTACTTCTATCGTATCCCCAATGATTCGTAGGAATATTTTGGTGGTAGATTTAGATCATGTAATTTCTTGTAGTAAAAGTATTGAATCTGATTATTTAAATCAATCTATATCGAATCAACTTATAAAATTAATTTTGAATCGTAAGAATTATGCACAATATTCGTTAGAAAATATTTCTTTCATTCCATTAGTATCTACACAAAGTAGTTATGTAATTTGCCCTATTTTAGCAGATAGTGATATTTTGGGAGCAGTGATTTTATTTGATTCAAAACCATTAAATGAAGCAGATTTTATTGTTGGGGAGATACTTAGTTCTTTTATGGTAAAAGAGGTTGAAGAGTAAAGATTAGTTTAGGTAATATAATTTAGAATGTATTAAGTGATTCCTTGATTTTTTATTTACATTATAAATTATGCATGTTATAATAATTGCGAAAATGTTTTGAAAGAAAGAGTTATATAGATTCTATTTTAGAGAGTCCTATTAGGTGCAAGTGGATATAGAAAAAGTATAATAAATGGTTCTGGAACAGATAAATCGATATTGTAGGTTTATACGTATTTCTGCGTTAAAGAATTAAGTGGATAAGTTTTATAATTTATCAATTAAGGTGGTACCGCGATTATTTCGTCCTTATGGGTGAAGTAGTCGCTTTTTTATGGGGGATTTATGGAAAAGTACTATGTAATACCTATCACAGATTCATCAATTTTAATTAAGGGTGCAAATTCTATTTATATTCCATTAAGTGAATATGTTTCTAAGTATTATCCAAGGTTGATGAAATTAGAAGAAAAAAGAAATTTGATTATTTTTAATGAGAATATAAATTCTGTCTTTACTGAATTAGATCAACTGAGAATAGAATCAATTGAAAGACAAAAAATAGAGATTTCAAAAACATTTCAAATTCCACTAAATCTTTTAGCTGTTGGTAATAGTGTTCGTGCTTTTGAAATAGTTACAAATGAAATGGTCTGTGGTTTAGGTGGAGAAACTAGTTATTTTAGTACCTATCAGGAATCAGAAGAAACTTTTCATACATATTATAATAGTGAATATATTCATAAAGTAAAAAGATTTATTAATCGTAGAAATTTTGAATTGATAGATTTCAGGAATTATGAACAAATGGCAAAGTAGTTTCATGTTTAATTTTTATGACAAAATATAAAAAATCATAGAGATAAAGCATTACTAAATTTGTAATAGTGATAGTGAAACAAGAAGATTATATAAAAGGAGAGATGATTAATGGAAAAATATTATATTTCAACAGCAATTGCATATACTTCTGGGAAACCTCATATTGGGAATACATATGAGATTGTTTTAGCAGATGCGATTGCTCGTTACAAAAGATTAAAGGGATTTGATGTATATTTTCAAACAGGTACAGATGAACATGGGGAAAAAATTCAGATTAAGGCAACAGAACAAGGAATTACACCAAAAGAGTTTGTAGATGATGTGGCTGGAGAAATTAAACGTATCTGGGATGTTATGAATACTAGTTATGATAATTTTGTACGTACTACAGATGATCATCATGAAAAAATAGTACAAAAGATTTTTAAAAAAATGTATGATAAAGGAGATATTTATTTAGGAAAATATGAAGGTCTTTATTGTACTCCTTGTGAATCATTCTTTACTGAAAGTCAATTGGTAGATGGAAAATGTCCAGATTGTGGAAGAGAAGTTCAACCAAAGAGTGAAGAAGCATACTTCTTTAAACTTTCCAAGTATCAAGACCAATTGATGGAATATATTGAAAAACATCCTGATTTTATTAAACCTGAATCAAGAAAAAATGAAATGATTAATAATTTTATTAAACCTGGTTTACAAGATTTGTGTGTTTCTCGTACATCTTTTGATTGGGGAATTCCAGTTGATTTTGATTTAAAACATGTTGTTTATGTTTGGTTAGATGCCCTAACAAATTACATTACTAATATTGGATATGATCCAGATGGTAGCAGTGAAGAATTTTCAAAACGTTGGCCGGCAGATTTACATTTGATTGGAAAGGATATTATTCGTTTCCATACGATTTATTGGCCTTGTTTCTTAATGAGTTTAGATTTACCTTTGCCTAAACAAGTATTTGGACATCCTTGGTTATTAGTAGGGGATGGGAAAATGAGTAAATCTAAGGGAAATGTAATTTATGCAGATGATTTGGTAGATTTCTTCGGAGTAGATGCAGTTCGCTATTATTTATTGCATGAAATTCCATATGCTCAAGATGGAACACTTACTTATGAATTGTTAATTGAAAGAATCAATGGTGATTTAGCAAATATTTTAGGAAACCTAGTAAATCGTACTATTTCTATGGTAAACAAGTATTTTGATGGTGAAATTACTAATAAAAATGTGGTAGAAGACTATGATAAAGAACTTATTTCTATGATTAATTCATTAGAAGAAAAACTAGATAAGAAGATGGAAAATTTAGAAATTGGTGCTGCATTAGATGAAATATTTGAGGTTCTAAGAAGAAGCAATAAATATATCGATGAGACAACTCCATGGTCTTTAGCAAAAGAAGAAGATAAAAAAGACAGGTTGATGACAGTTCTTTATAATTTATTGGAATCTATCCGTGTATGTGGTATTTTCTTAAGTCCATATCTACCAGATACCAGTAGAAAAATTAAGACTCAAATTAATAATAATAAAGAAGATAGAGTATATTTAGAAGACAATTCTTATACTGTAGGAAATCCTGAAGCATTATTTATGAGAATTGATAAGGATAAAAAATTACAAGAATTAGGACAAAATTGATAAGTATCAGGGGGAGGCAAAATGAAGAGTAAAATGATTAGTACAGAACATATTATGAATGCAGATGTTTATGTAGATAATGATAGAGTGATTACTCCAGAAGAAGTTGATGATGCACTTCATCAAATATGCAGAAAAAAATTTCATATTATAGAAGGTCTTACCGAGAAAGCTAAGAAATCTTATAATAAATTTATAGCTTCTGTGTTCCTTGGTGTTATGTTAGAAGAAATGAAAAAATCATATTATTGTGATGTTTCTAATGTTATGCAAATTATTAATATTAATAGTGATACAGTTTTTGAAGATGGAAAGCCAATATATGGACATGTAGAAAATTTATGTATTTGGCAGAATGGTTTTTATCAATTTAATAGTTTTAATTATACTACTCCTTCTATGGGAAAACCTTCTCAAAAAACAATTTCAAGTAGTTCTAAATAGGAACTACTTTTCTTGTGATATAATAATTTTAAGTGAGGGATGATTATGTTTATAGATACACATATGCACATAGGATATGATTTTGGGACTTCTCCAGATTTATTTATTAAGAATGCAATTGATAACGATGTTCAGATTTTAATTGCGTCTTTTTGCGAAAAAGATGATTTAATTTTTTCAACAGAATTTGTGGATAAATATAAAAATTTATATGCATCTGTTGGATATCATCCTGAAGTTGCTAACAAAATTGTAGAAAAGGATTATGAAATTTTAGAGGAAATGATAAAAAAGAATCCTAAAATTGTTGCAATTGGGGAGATAGGTCTTGACTATTACTGGGAAAAGGATAATAAAGAAAAACAGAGAGAAGTATTTAGACGACAATTGAAACTTGCAGAAAAACTTCAACTACCTGTAATTATTCATAGTCGAGATTCTATTAATGAAACTTATGAAATTTTGAAAGAATTTCCGAAAGTGAAGGGAATTATTCATTGCTTTAGTGGAAGTCTTGAAATGGCTCGGAAATTTATAGATCTTGGATATGTTTTAGGAATTGGTGGAGTAGTAACATTTAAAAATAGTAAACTTTATCAAGTAATTGAACAAATACCACTTACATCTATTGTTTTAGAGACGGATAGTCCATATCTTTCACCAGAACCTGTACGTGGAAGTACAAATGAATCTAAGAATATTCCTTATATTGCGCAAAAAATCGCAGACATTTATAATGTTCCTATTTCAGAAGTATCAAAAGTAACAACAGAGTCTGTATCAAAGTTGTTTGACTTATCTATTTAAGTATGTTATATTGATGTTAATAATAATACACTTGATGAAAATAGTTTAGATAGATGGTGAGTTATGAAGAAATTTTATAAGGCAATGATTCATAGAACAATGTTTGTTTCCATTTGTTTTTTTGCCCTTTTGCTTGTTTCCTGTGGGAATACAAAAACTACAAATACCGTTTTAAATATAAATGGAGTTCGTTCTTTAGAAGCTATTCATATAGAAAGCAAATATAATGATAAGGATCAAGTATTAATGGTAATGCCAGTTAATAATATGAAAGAAGCTAGTGTTTATGGACCAACTACTCCGATTTCTTTTACTGGCCAAATGACAGCTTATAAAGCTAATTGTGTGGGTTGTACAGGAAAGGTTAGTTGCCCTCCTAGACAGGATGTAAGAAATGGAAATATATATTTTCAAGATCCTACTTATGGTACCATAAGAATTTTGGCTGCAGATCCTGCGATTCCTTGTGGTACTATTGTTCAAATTACAAATGTTTCATTTAGTGCTGATCCAATTGTTGGTATTGTTTTGGACCGTGGTTCTGCGATTAAAGGAAATATCATGGATTTTTTAGTAGCGGAAGTTGATTCAACAGATACTGTTGGAAGACAAAGAGATGTTCATTACGAAGTCATTCGTTGGGGATGGTAATGTGTAAGAAGAGTGTAAAGGCTCTTTTTTTCATGGACTTTCTTTTTTTTATTGTGTTATTATGATATTAGATGGAAAGGGTGGAATCATGGCAAATATTAAGCGTTTTGGACATTTAATTTCTTCTATTTTGCTATATGCACTACTAATGATTTTATTAGTTGTTGTTTTAATGGTTGGTGCGACAGTTGTTGATCATTTTGTTTCCTCTAATGGTAGTGAAAAAAAATCACCACTTTTTGGAGCTTATGTTATTATCAGTCCAAGTATGGTTCCTAATATCAATGTATATGATGCAGTTGTTACTATTCGTTCTTCTAAAGAAAAGATTGAAATGTACGATGTTATTACTTTTTTATCTAAAGATATAGAAACCCATGGAATTCCCATCACTCATCGAGTTGTTGGAATTTTAGAAACTGAATCTGGTGAAAGAGGATATCGTACTAAAGGTGATAATAATAATGGAGAAGATAGGGCAATTATTCTTCAAAAAGAGGTCATTGGTAAAGTTTTTCTTCGTATACCAATGCTTGGATATGTACGTACTTTTGTAACTAGCAAAGTAGGATTTTTAGTTGCTATTGTATTACCATTAGTTAGTTCTTTTACTATTGAAATATTACGAGTTATTAAAAAGAAAAAAGAGGTACCATCTGAAGATATAGATATTATATAGTATTATAGGAGGATTTTATATGTACGATTTTAGATTTAAAAAGAAATTTGGTCAAAATTTTTTAAAAGATGATTCTATTCCAAATAAAATTGTTTCTTTTAGTAATATTCCTAATAATACTTTAGTTATAGAAATTGGTCCTGGGGCTGCTGCTTTAACTTCGAAATTGGCTCTTAAAGCAAAGCAAGTTCTTGCATATGAAATAGATAATTCTCTAGAGGATATTTTATATGAGAAGTTATCCTCTTTTGATAATGTTGATATTATTTTTGATGACTTTTTAAATAGAGATATTTCTCTAGATATTAGTAAATATTCATATGATCATTTGTATGTAATTGCTAATTTGCCATATTATATAACTACACCAATCCTTATGAAAATTATAGATTCTGGTATTGTGGTTGATAAAGTAGTAATTATGGTACAAAAAGAAGTAGGTGATCGTTTTTGTGCTAAGCCAAAAACTAGGGATTATGGTTCTATTACTGTTTTCTTGAATTATTTCTTTGATATTAAAAAACTTTTTATTGTAAATAGGCATTGCTTTGTACCACAACCTAATGTAGACAGTGTTGTGTTATCCTTAGAAAGGAAAAATTCTCTTTTACCATTAAATAATTTCTCGTTCTTTTCTGAAATTATTCGTTCAAGTTTTCAATATAAACGAAAAAATTTAAAAAATAATTTGAAAAATTATGATTTGGCAAAGATAGAAGATATTCTGATAAGTCATGGATATTCACTTTCTGCTAGGGCTGAAGAACTTCCATTAGAAGTATTTGTTGAAATTAGTAATAAATTAAATGACTAAAATTAATATGTATTTTAATCAATAAAATAACACAGGATTGAAGTGGATTTAGATAAAATACGTTAGAAGGAATAATTATTTTTATTTTAAGTGGGACCAGTATTTTATCTTTTTTTAATTATAGTGTAATATTTATGGAAGACATTAAGTAGTAATTATAAATTAGAATATAGATTACTTGGAGGTATAAGTTGTGGATAATGAAAAAATTGGAAAATTTTTGCAAGAATTAAGAAAGGAACAAAGGTTGACACAGGAGCAATTGGCTCAAAAGCTGGCAATTGAGCGAACTAATATATCCAAGTGGGAAAAAGGTCGTTCTGTACCTAATGCAGAATATTTATTTCAACTACAAGAGCTATTCAATGTTAGTATTAATGAGATTTTATATGGCGAAAGAAAAAATCTAAATAATCAGAACGAGATAGATATAGTCCCTATTAATATAATGAAAGATAGTAAAAGAAAAATTAAAAAAATTTTTATATTTTCATCTGCTATTATAGGCTTATTAATATTAGCATTTTTTTCATATTATTTTATAAATAATTATAATTCAATAAAAGTATATAAAATTTATGGTAACAGTAAAAATTTTTATATTAATGATGGTATTATGGTTACATCAAGAGAAAAAAGTTATATAAAAATTGGAAGTATTGGTAATTATTCAGGTATGAATATATTAAAAATAAGGCTATATTTTAAAGATGGAAATAAAGAAAATAATATTTTTATTGGTAGTGAAAGCGATTCAGAGCTATTGCTTGTTAATAGATTCAATTATAATGAATTATATGAATATAAAGATGTAAAGTGGATTATAAATGAATTGTACTTAGAAATAATTACTAATGATAATTATAAAAACACTTTGAAGTTAAATGTTCAAAAGGATTTTGCAAATAATAGTATTGTAGATAATCAAAAAATTCCATCAATATCAGATGAAAAAGAAAATAATGTAAAGTCTTTTATTCCAAAATATATAAAGGAAAATTTTAGATATGATAAAAAATATGATGAGTATATAAGAAATATAATATTGTAGAGAAGTATTTATCAGAGTTAAATATGTATGTACTTATTAGGAATGATGAGAAAATTGAACAACGATTTGATTATTATGCTAGTGATTCTACAGTAGAAGTATCTTCTTTTCAGCAAGAAAATATGGTAAAAAATTTTACTTATAACTTTAAGGATAGAGAATGTAAGTATGGAGATTGTGATTTATCTCTAATAATGGAATTCAAAGAGAATTATTTAAAATATATTTATAACTAATTTTAGGTGGAAATACCTCACATATTAGGTGATTTACTAAATGTGAAATATTTTCACTTTCTTTTTTTTGTAATTATATTAAAATGAAAGTGGAAGGAGGAAACTGATGAAAAAAAGAATACTATTTTTCTTATCTTTGTGTTGTTTATTTGTACCTGGTAGTAGAACTGTATATGCTTTAAACAAACCAATATCTTATATAAATAAGAATAATGTTGAACTTACTGAAAAAGAATTTAGGTTTGTCAATGATTTTTATGGTCCCGATTTTTTTACGAATATGACACAAGATGATTACAATTGGATTGCAGATTTGGATGTGAATAATAGAACAGTTAAGATTGAAAGTGGAGATAGTTATATTAGTAGTGGATTATTAAGAGGTCCTTCTTACTCTACTAAAAGTAAAAAGTTATCTATTGCTAGAACTTGTTCTAATAATGTATGTACTGTTATAACTAATTTAACTTGGTTGACTAATCCAAATGTTAGAAGTTATGATTTGATTGGTGTAAGATTTCATAATACAGGTTTGAATAATAATACTATTACTACAAGATTGAATTCCAGTAATGGAACAGAATATTCATCTAATAATAGAGTGCCAACTAATGGTGTTGGAACGTCAGTAAAATTGCCGTCTGGTGCAACTAATATCTCTATACAACAGAAAATATATACTAAATCTGGTGGGACTGTATATGCTAGCTATCAACATGCTGTTAAAGATATCACATTGTCAACAAGTTATAATTATACAATAGGTTTTGGTGGCTATGGAAATGTTTTCTTATTTTATAGTGGAGCTGGAGATTACTTTGATGGCATGGGTGGTGTTAATATTGATTTGTGATTTTTATAGCAATCTATTTACTTTTCTCTACTCAGTTGTTTTGGAGGTATTTAAATGAATGATATTGGAACTTTTATTGCGTTTCATCGCAAAAGAAAAGGATTTACTCAAGAATATTTAGGAAAATTGTTAGGAATATCAGGAAAAGTAGTTTCAAAATGGGAAAATGGTAAAAGTTTACCTGATATACTTTTATTAAATAATCTTAGTGAGTTATTAGAAATTACAACAACAGAATTATTAAATTCTAAGGATGATATTAAGCATTGAAAAAAGTCGCCAAATTTGCGACTTTTTTTGATACTAAATTAATGAAAATGTACATTATACATGTTATAATTAGTTTACAGAGAGTAAATTTGATAATATCTTGCTTTATATTATGTTTATTTAAATAAGAAATATCTATCTTTCAATAGGAGTAAATCTATGTTATATATTTTAATTAATGATTTTGCACAAATGATAAAATCTAAGTTTAAAATTTTTATATTTTTTTATATTACGATTTTCATTTCTTTGATTTTCGAGTTATTTTTAAATATTGAAAGTTATGATGTATTTTTA
>CATLHA010000021.1 GCA_949948745.1 uncultured Caryophanales bacterium | reverse complement strand
GTGAAAAGCAAAAATTTATAATAATAGAATTTTACATAAATAGTAATAATGAGAAACGGAGATTGGAAAAAAGTAGAAAGATTATATAAAGAAAACTTTCCTAGAGACCTAACAATTAAGCAATTACAAAATATACGAGATGTAGCATTAAAGGACATGTTAGAAGTATTAAACTATAAACTTCGTTAAAATTTCGCTGAAATTTCGTTGAAATTGTATTGAAAATTTCGCTTTTGATGTGATTTAATTATAATAGCCAAAATTAAAAATAAGGCTAGAGATTTAGTTTCATACATGCAGTCATCTAGAAGTAGATTAATACCAAGACTGCATAATAATTTAAAAATAATTAATAATTGTAAAGAGCAGATAAAAGTCTGTTCTTTTATTATGCCATATTACCAGATGCTAGGACTGATAATATATAATACATTCTTTTTAACCCCTAAAAATTATCTGATATATTAAAGTAAGGTAACCTAGCAACCTTACTTTAAAAGTATATATAGATAGTATGTAGAGTATAAAAACCTAGAAGGTAGATAGCAAGAGTAATCGGTCTAGACGATACACTCCTTCATGAGCTCAAAAAGGTCTTGCTATACTTTACATAGTGTTTATATAGAAAGAGGTGTACATGAGTAATCAAGATTTAATAAAAGAACATACAGAAGAAAAATGTAAATATTGTAATATACATAACTGTAATGGAATCCATATAACAATAGATGGAAAGACGAGGTGTACTAAAGATTATGGGAAAGAGTAATATAGCTAAACAAATAGATGAAGATTATAGAAGAAAACTATATTATGAAAATAAGACAAAAAGAAACCCAAGAGAGGAAAGAAATGAATATAAATCAAAACATAAATAAACTATTATTAGCATTAAAACAAAAAGGACAAGTATATAAAATAAATACATTTAGATTCTATTCAGATAAAGCACAAAAATATGTAACTAAGTATCAATTACTAGAACTAATAAGAATACCAAAAATAAATAAAGTAACTAAAAAAGAAGAAATAGAAGAAAAATATGCAGAAGTATTAAAGACATATAAAAATATAGAATTAATGACATTTTTAGCAGAAGAATATAAATTCATAGTAAGTGAAGAAGGAAGTGAGGCAAATGGAGGATGAAATAAAAGATTATGAAAAATTAACAGAAAAACAAAAAAGATTTATAGATTACTATATAGAGACAGGAAATGCAACAAAGTCTTGTAAGTTAGCAGGATATAAAGGAAAAAACTTAAACAATATTGGTTCTGAGAACTTGGCAAAACTTGGCATTTTTATTAAAGAGAGAATGCGAGAAAAAGAAAACAATAGAATAGCATCACAAGATGAAGTATTACAGTATCTTACTAAAGTAATGAGGGGAGAAGAAAAAGACCAATTTGGATTTGATGCTTCCCTGCAAGATAGAACTAAATGTGCAGAACTCTTAGGTAAAAGATATGGAACATTTGTAGAAAATAAGAATATAACTGGAAACATAGAAACTAAAATACAGGTGACACTAGATGAATAATCCACCTCTAAGAGTATTTAATATATCTATATCAAAAAAAGTATTTAATGAAAAATATATTCCATATCTAGATGATGATAGCAGATATTTACTATTTTATGGCGGAGGGTCATCTGGTAAATCATATTTTATAGTACAAAGATATGTGTATAGACTATTAACAAGAAAAATGAATTTGTTAGTAGTAAGGCAGACAGGAAATACAAATAGAGACAGTACATTTGCACTATTTAAGCAAGTCATAAAAGACTGGAAACTAGACAATTTATTTTCAATTACAGATTTAAGAATAAAATGTGCAAATGGAAATGAAGTTATATTTAGAGGATTAGATGATACTGAAAAGATTAAATCTACAACATTTGAAAATGGAGAACTTACAGACATATGGGTAGAAGAAGCAACAGAAACACAAGAAGCAGATATAAACCAATTAAAAGTTCGTCTACGTGGTGGTACATCAAAAAAACAAATGGTATTATCATTTAACCCAGTAAATATAAATCATTGGATAAAGAAACATTTTATAGATAGTGGACTAGCTACAGCATGCCACAGTACATATAAAGATAATAAATTCTTAACAGAAGAAGATAAACAAGTTTTAGAGAGTTTTAAAACTACCGACCTATATTATTATCAAGTATATTGCTTAGGACAATGGGGAGTATTAGGAAAAACTTTCTTTAATGCAGAAAAGATAAGTAAAAGAATAACACAGCTTAAAGAACCAATCAAAAAAGGTTCTTTTATTTACAAATATGATGGATTAAAGATAACTAATATAAAATTTATAGAAGAAGACGATGGATTTATAGATATATATGAATTACCAAAAGAATTTTACCCATATATTCTATCAGGAGATACAGCAGGAGAAGGCTCAGACTATTATACAGGTCATATATTGGATAATACAAATGGAAAGCAAGTTGCAAAACTAAGAAAACAATTTGATGCAGATGAATATACTAGGCAAATGTATTGCTTAGGAATTTATTATAATACAGCATTAATAGGAATAGAAACAAATTTTGATACATTTCCAATAAAAGAATTAATAAGATTAAAATATCCAAAACAATTTGTAAGAGAAAAAGAAGATACTTATACTAATAAGCATGACAAGTCATTTGGATTTAGAACAGATAAGATAACAAGACCTCTAATACTATCAACATTACAGTCAATAATAAATGACAATATAGAATTAATAAATGATAAAGAGACTTTGGAAGAAATGCTTACATTTGTAAGAAATGAAAAAGGGAGACCAGAAGCACAACAAGGATGCCATGATGATTTAATTATGGCACTTGCAATAGCATACTACATAAGAATACAACAGAAAATGACAATAGAGAGAATAAAGAATAAAGCAAAAGAAAGTATATTATCAAAGAATTTCAATATAAACAAAAAAACATATAAAGAGTATAATTCAAAAATAGAAGTTATTTAGGAGAAAAGTATGATTAATTTAATATATACAATTTTATGTATCTTATGCTTATGCATGGGATTTTATTTTGGTTTTAAAATAGGAAAAGAAAAGAAGATTCCAGAAATAAAGATAAAGACACCTACTCAAATAGTAAAACAATATAAAGAAGATAAGAGACAAGAAAAAGAAATAGAAAGATTTAACAAAATACTTACTAATATAGATAATTACAATGGCACTAGAGATTATCAAGAGGAGGTAGAATAATGTTACAAAACAATATAGAAGATATACAGATAACAGATGTATGGACACAATATGAAAAAGGTAAAAACTTTAATAGAAGAATGGGCTTGTATAGAAAATCAAGTAAACATGAGAACTTCTACCATGGTAAGCAATGGGATGGTGCAGAATTAGGCGGCATAATGCCGATTACATTTAATATAATAAAACCTACAGTAAAGTATAAAGTTGGAGTAGTAAATTCTAATTTATATCAAATAATGTTTAATATTAATACATATAAAAATGCAGAAGAAAGAAAAAGAATAGATGAATTATGTAGAGACTTAAATAAATTTGTTAACAAAACATGGGAATTACAGCAAGTAGGTAACAAAGTTAGATTAATAGTAAAAGATGCATGTATTAATTCAGAAGGGATAATATATTTTTATGAAAAAAATGGAGATATTATAGCAGAAGAAATAGACAAAACTAATATTTATTATGGCAATGAAAATGATGATGACATACAAGAACAACCATATATAATAATATCATTTAGGAGAACATTAGAAAGTGTAATAAATGAGGCAAAAGAAAATGGAGCAAATAAAGATGTGATAGATAATATATTCCCAGATAATGAATACATGGAGCAATCGGGAGCAGATAAAAGAACAGAAGAAATAACTCCTATGGTATTAGTATTATTGAAATTATATAAGAAAAATGGAACAGTGCACTTTAAAAAATGTACAAAAACAGCAACATTAGTTGAAGATACAGATACAAAGTTAACACTATATCCAGTAGCTCATATGGTTTGGGAAAGAGAAAAAGGGTATTCAAGAGGAATTGGAGAAGTAGAATATTTGATTAACAATCAGATAGAAATTAATAAAACAGCAACTAGAAGAGCAATATCAGTAAAACTTATGGCATATCCTAAACTAGTAGTAAATACCAAATATGTAACTAATCCAGAATCACTAGAACAAGTAGGAACAACAATAGAATTAGACGAAACAAGTGCAGATGATGTAAATAAAGTAGTAAACTATTTAAAACCAGCACAAATGAGCTCAGATGCATGCAATTTACAAAAAGAACTTATAGATAGTACACAAGACTTAGCAGGAGCAGGAGATATAGTTAATGGAAAAATAGATCCAACACAGGCAAGTGGAAAAGCAATTCTAGCAGTACAACAAGCAAGTCAGCAACCATTAAATGACCAAGTAGAAGCTTTTAAAACATTTATAGAGGATATGGGAAGAATATGGTTTGATATGTTACAGACATATAGCACAGAAGGAATAACATTAATAAGAGAAACAAAAAATACACAAACTGGTCAAACAGAAGAAATGCCATATACCATTAGCTATGAAGAACTAAAAGAACTAAAACCTAATATTAAGATTGATATTACACCAACATCAGCCTTTGATAAATATGCAAGAGAAATGTCATTAGAAAATTTAATGATAAAAGACAAAATTACTTTTGAAGAATATGTAAAAGCATTGCCAGAAGACAGTACGATGCCAAAGGCACAACTAGAACAAATACTAAAAGATAGAGAAGACTTTGAAATAGAAATGAGAAATATAGAAAAACAAGCAATAGCATTAGAGGGAGCATTTAGACAAGCTATGACTAGAGAAGAAATGCAAAACCAAGAACAATCAATTATGCAACAAGAATCAGTAACAACAAACCAATAAAATAAAAAAATAAAGACAGTTTTTACTGTCTTATTTTTATGCCTCAAAACATGTTCTGTGGCTAATCAGATAATCAAGGAATTAATAGTCGACGGACTAAAAACGGGAGGTTTTAAAATGGACGAAAACGAAGAATTAGAAAACGAATTAGTTGTAAATGATAGTGTACCTGAAACACTAGAAGAAACAGATGATGTTCAAGTTGATACTAGTGAAAACGAAGAACAAAGTCAAGAAATTAGTCAAACAAACGAGGATGAACAAGAAGATATTAACAAACAAATAGAAGAAAAAGCTAACCAAATGTTTGAAGAAAAAGTAGAAGAACGATTAGCAAGAGACAGAAGTACTAGAGAAAGACAGCGAGAAAAAGAGATGGCTAAATATAGGCAAATGGAAAGCGTTATGAAAGCAGGTTTAGGAGTAGAAAGCTTAGAAGAAGCCATAGAAGAAGCATCGAAATTTTATAAAGAACAAGGAATAGATATTCCAGAATATGAACCAATAAAGAATAAAAAGGATGCTGAAATATTAGGAAACTACGATGCTCAAAACTTGATAGATACAGCAGAATTTAACGAAATTAAAAGTAGAGCAAATGAGTTAGCAGACTTAAAAGCAAAAGGGAAAATATCTTTAAGAGAAGAAACAGAATTTATGAATTTAGGTAAATACTTAACAAATGAATTAAAAATAAGAGAACTTAAAAGTAAAGGTTTAGATACTAAAATATTGGAAAATAAAGAATTTAAAGAGTTTCTAAAAAAATTTAATAATGATGAACCAATATCAGAAATATATGAAATGTATACAAAAATAAATAAACCTAAAGAAGAAGTAATAAAGCCTGTTTCAACAGGAAGTACAAGAGATAATAATACTACACAAGATGAGACATTTTTTACAAAAGAAGAAGTAAAAAAAATGAGTAAAAAAGAAGTAAAAAATAATTTTGAAAAGATAAGAAAATCTATGGAAACATGGGACATATAGAAAGGAGAAAAAGAAAATGTCATTTAAAAATTTTATACCAACTGTATGGGCAGAAGGAATTGAAAGAGAATTAGAAAGAACTCACGTATTTGCAGAAGATACAAACAGAAAATATGAAGGAGACATTAAAGATCAAGGAGATAGCGTAAAAATATTAGGAGTAGGAAAGCCTACTATTACAACAACAACAGAACATGATATAACATTAAATGAGCCAGAAGAAGTAGAAGATACATCAGTTATTATGCAAATTAATCAAGTTGCTACATTTAATTATAAAGTAGGAGATATTGATAAAGCGCAAGCTAAAAGTAACGGAATAATGGATGCACTATCACAAGAAACATCAGAAGGACTAGCGGATGTAATGGATAAATATATAGCAAATTTATCATTAAGAAACGAAGCACTAAAATTAGATGCCACAGCACAAACTGTTACAACAGACAATATATTACAAATGATAGATAAAGCATTAGTTAAATTATATGAAAATGATGTAAAGCAAAATACTAGAATAACTATTACAGTAGACCCAATGTTTCATATGATAATGAAACAAGCATATACAAAACTAGATACAGATAATAGCGAAATGCTTAAAAATGGTAGAGTAGGAAAATATGGAAATGTAATAGTAAAAATGTCAAATAATGTTGCTAAAAAAGGAGACGCAAGATTAATACAAATAAAAACAGATAGAGCTATTGCTTTTGCAAAACCTTTAACACATGTAGAGCCTTATAGACCAGAAAAGAAATTTGCTGATGCTGTTAAAGGCTTTATTTTATATGATTCAAAAATAGTAAGACCTAAAGAAATGATAAACTTAAATGTAAAATATAACTAAGAATTACTTAAACTTATTTAATAGAAGGAGGAGAATGAAAATGGCAGTAACAAAAATAACACCAACTAAAATTGAAGAGTATAATAAAGGAACTACTACACCAACATCTACATTAGTAGGTGCAAATGGAGCAGATTTATTATTTACAGGAAAAGACCATAGAATTTTGATTATGGTAGATACAGCAGATATTACAGTAAAAGCTGGAAATGGAATACAAGGAGTTACTGATTTAACTGTAAAATCTGGAGAGTCAGTAGTACTAGAAAGTGGTTTCTTTAAAAATGTTTCTGGAGAACATAAAGGAACTGTACATATAACAGGTGCAACAGCTAAAATAACTGCAATTGAATTACCATAACTAAAGGGGCATTATGCTCCTTTTACATATCAAGTTAAAGGACAAAAAAGATAGTTCGAATCTATCAAACTTGAAGGAGGTCAAAATAAATGACATATGGTGAAAATAAGAAAATAACATTAGCATTAATAGAAGAATATGCACCTAATATGAAAAATAAAACAGAAGATGAAGATATAGCAACTAGATTGCCATTTTTGTATAACTTAGCATATAAAGAGCTTGCAATTACTAAAAAGATAATAGGAACAAAAAGATATGAAGAAATAGATGATGAAAATAAAAGAGATAAATATACAAGCTATAATTTACCATCTGATTTATATCAAGTAAAGAGAATATTAGCTGTAGATACAAACAATGTAAAAATAGATTCAGATTATTATATAATAAGTAATAAAATTTACATAAATGATAATACATGTGGAAGTACAATAGTTGAGTATTACAAATATCCACAAGACATAAATGAAAATACAAAGGACAGTTTTTACTTAGAAATAGACGAAGATGCTCAAAGCTTATTACCATACAAAGTAGCAGACGATATATTAAAAACAGACCCAAGTGCAAACTATACAGCTTTTGCAAATGAATATCAAAGAAAATTACAAATATTTGATACTAGAAGAAATATACCTATAGTAAATTTAAGAAAACCAAAATATAATATATAAAATATTAGGAGGAATAAGATGGCAACTGGAATTAAAAGAACCTATACAAATTTTACAGGTGTAGATTTTATGAATGAACCAAGTTTAGTAAATATAACAAGAAGTCCAGATGCTTTAAATGTATGGAAAGATTATAAAAAGACAAAGGGCACATGTATAGAAACAAGACCAGGATACAGAAAGATTGCTCAAATTGGAGATAAGATTAATGGAATATATATATATAATCAAACAAAGGCAATAATACATAGTGGAACAAAACTATATGAATGGAATAACTTTCCTAATGAACCAGATGAAAACAATATTAAAGAATTGTATTTAGATATGAATAATATAAAAAGTTCGTTTAATATAGTTAAGCAAAAATTATATATAAATGATGGAAAAAACTATCTAGTATATGATGGAATAGAATTAAAAGAAGTAAAAGAAGGTGCTTTTATTCCTAGAACAACTATAAGTAGAAAAGCAGGTAAGATAGGTGGAGGAGAAATACTACAAGATGTAAATTTATTACAGCCAAAAAGAATAAATAGTTTTATAGCAGATGGAGAAAATAAAGAATTTTATATAGATGCACAAAACATAGATGATACAGAGGTAACAGCAATAGTAAACGATGTAAACAAAAAAGAAAATATAGATTTTATTGTAGATAGAATGCAAGGAAAGATTACATTTAATGAAATACCGACTAAACCAGATTTAGATGGTACAGATAATGTTTTCATAACATTTGCAAGAACAGTAGAAGGATATGAAGATAGAATAAAAAAATGTACCAAATCATTATTGTTTGACAATAGACTATTCTATACAGGAAATCCAGACTATCCTAATACATTATTTCATTCAGAATTAAATAATCCAAGCTATATATCAGATTTATCATATTATGAAGATGGAGCAAGCAATTCTAAAATAACAGGTCTAACAATAGGAAACAATATTCTATGGGTATTTAAAGATTCAAATCAAAATAGTGCAAACATTTTTTATCATGAACCAAAACTAGATGAAAAATATGGAGAAATATATCCAAGTAAGCAAGGAAATATTAGTGTAGGTTGTTATGCAGGAAGTATCAATTTTCAAGATGATATATTATTTTTAAGTAAAAATGGACTAGAAGGCATAACAACAGAAGAAATAAATAATAGACAAGTAATAGCACATAGAAGTACTATGATAGATAGTAAAATGATAAATCAAGATGAATATCAAAATGCTGTTATGATAGAATGGAATGAATATTTACTAATATTGATTAATGGTAAAATATTTCTTGCCGATAGTAGACAAAAATATGCAAGTATAACAAACTATGAATATGAATGGTTTTATTGGGATATTTCAAAATGTAATCCTAATATTATTAAAGAATATAATAATAATTTATATATAGGAGCCAAAGATGGCTCTATTTTTATTGTAGAAGGAACAAATGATAATGGAGAACCTATTTATTCATATTGGACTACTCCAATGGATAACTTTGGCTACGATAATCAATTAAAAACAACTAATAAGCGTGGGGGTATTGCAAAGATAAAGACAATACCAAATGGAAATATAAAGATAGCACGTAAAACAGACAAATCAGAGGAATACAAGTATACAGTAGAAAAGCCTACAACAGGATTTAGTTTTAACGATATTAATTTTACTAATTTTAGTTTTATAACTACAGATAAATCATATTTAGTATACAAGATAAAGGAAAAGAAAATAAATGAACTATCATTAAAATTTTATAGTGATGAAATGGATAAACCATTTGGGATATTTAGTTCTACAATAGAGGTATTTGTAGGAGGATATACAAAGAAGTAGGAGGAAAAAAATGGAATTAACGAAATGTACAGTAGATACTGATAATATTAAAAATTTATCAGATACACCATCAATATCAAGCATGGAATTAAAAAGTCTTTTTGATAAATCGCCAAAAGAAATCAAAGAATATATTAATAATACATTATTAATAGAAATACAAAAGTTAGTAAAAGAAAGTCAAGAGAAATATCTAGAAAATATGGACAAGAAAATTTTAGAGGATAATAAGAAGAAATATCATATAGGAAAAATAGTAATAGAAACAGAAAATATAAATCCTCAAACATATTTAAATTTTGGAACATGGGAATATTGGGGAAAAGGAAGAGTGCCAATAGGAGTTGACACAGAACAATTGGAGTTTAATACAGTAGAAAAAATAGGCGGAGAAAAAGAACATGAATTAACATTAAATGAAATACCTGACCAAGTTTTAAGTGGATATTGCAAAAATGATAAAAAAAGTTGGTCTACAGGGTGTTGGGATGATTTTTCAAATCATGAATATGCAACAAATACATTAGAAAATTCGGACTATAAAGGTAGTCAGCCACATAACAATATACAACCATATATAACTTGCTATATGTGGAAAAGAATTAGATGAAAGGAACATATGATATGGATCCAGAATATGAAGATATAGAAAATTTATATAATAAACAAACTAATTTAATAAGTGAACAAGAAAAGAAACAAAATGAAATAATTAATCAACAAACTCAAATGCAAGTAGACGAATTAAATAGAGAAAAGAGTAAAGTAGATAAAGAAGTAGCAAAGACTAATCAGGGATTATATACACAATGGCAGAAACAATCTAATCAATATGGAGTAGAAGCGGAACAATTAGAAAAGCAAGGATTAGCAAATTCGGGGTATGCTGAAACTACTAAAACAGATTTATATAATACATACCAAAAAAACGTAACAGAAACATTAAATAGTGCAAGAGAGATAAAGTCTGATTATGATTTTAAAATAGCTCAAGCAAGACAAAACGGAAGTATACAACAAGCACAATCTGCATTAGAATTATATGTACAAAAAATGCAACTTGCAACCCAGATGTATGAGCTAAGACAAAACAGAGAAAAATATTTATACCAAAAAGAAAGAGATACAGTATCAGATATGCAATGGCAGAAAACATTTGATGAACAAATACGTCAAAATGAATTAGAAAATGCTTGGAAGGAAAAACAGTTTAATTACCAAAGGGAAAGAGATAAAGTGTCTGATTCTCAATGGCAAAAGGAGTATAATCTATCTTCTAGGAGGTATTCCTAACTCAGGAGGTTTTATGGTTAATGGCGATAGTATATCTAATATTGAAGTTAACGATACTTCTAATACTAATAATAAAAATACCTCAAATAAACAAGTAAATTTATCTGAATATAGCTTAGATAAAAAAATAGAAGCAGTATTAGGTAGTACAAGAGCAAATACAGAAGAAAGAGCAAACTTTTTAAATGGATTAGTAAAATTTGGTCAAATAAGTCAAAGTGACAGAGATTATCTTATAGGAGTATAAAATGGATTTAATTGAAAGATTAAAAAAGAAGAATATAATTAATAATGACAATACATTTAATTCTAATAGAAAACAATATAATCGAGAAACTGTGAATTTGCCAACAAGAAAAGATATTCAAAGTTATAGTAGTAATATTCCAAATTATGAAAATATGAAAAAGATAGATACAAAAACCATCAATAAAGATGCATTTTCACATATAAAAGAGGGAAACTTATGGAATAGTATACTAAAAATGGCAAAACAAGATAATATAAATATCGGAAATACTAACAATAATCCAGTAGGAACAATAAATCTTAATAATAATATGTCTATAAATAATATATCTGAACCAGTTAAATTAAAACAGGGGGCAAATTTAAATAATACTGACAAGAAAGATATATATAACAGAGAAGTTAAGAAAACAAATAAATTACCAGTACAGAAAATAGCAACTGAAAAAGAAACAAAAGATGCACAAGAATATACTATAACACAAAGATTAGCAGATGAAGAGGCAAAAAGAAAAAATGAAAATATTGCAAAAGGAGGAGTAGATGCATTTAATGAATATGCTGATACTGTACTAAGTGGAATACATAGTGGTGCTCAAGGAGTAGTTGGAGGAATAACTAATGTGATAACAACAACAGGAGCTTTAGGAACAAAAGTAGCTAGTAATATTGTAGGAGGAATAGGAAATAAAGAACTTCAGGAAAAAGTAAATGAAACATATGATAATATTGTAGGAATAGGCAAAGACATAAATGATAGAGCAAATTATACACAATATGTAAATGGTAAAATAGATAATAATTTTGTGCGTACTAGTGGTCAAATATCACATACCATATCTCAGATGGCATTTTCAGCAGGAACAGGAGAAGTTATTGGAATAGGTGGAACAGCAGCACAGGGACTATTTGTTGGAGGAAACTCAGCTCAAGAGGTATTAAATAAAAATAAAGATAATATATTTCAAGCATCAGTAACAGGAATAGCAAAAGGATATGTTTCTGCACTTACTGAAAAAATGTTTGATGCAAATATTCTAACAAAAGGAGCAGAAAAGAGTTCTATACAAGACCTTATAAATAAAAAAATAAGTGAAAAAATATCTTCTAATTTAGGAAAAGAATTTGCAAATAAAACTGTTGGAATAGTAGGAGAGAATATCGAAGAATTAGTAGAGGATAATCTTGGAAATTTAATTGATAAATTAGTGAATAATAAAAAGTTTCCAAAAGAGGGATTTAAAGAATGGTTGTCAAATACTGGAGAAACTATAAAGGTTACAACTTTATCTACCTTAGTTATGAACTTGTTAGGGCTTGGAGGAGGAACATTTAAAGAAATAGAATCTGATATGCAAGCTAAGCAATATATAAATGAAGCACAGAAAATAATAGAAAAGGAAAATTTAGCAATAACGTATGATAGCTCAAAAATACAAATAAATAATAATCAATCAGAGCAGGGAAACATACAAAACAACACACAGGAACAACAAATTACTCAAACTGAAAATAAAATGTCTCAAAATCAAATCTCAAATGAAATAAATAAAAATTTAGATAATAGTAAAGTACCAATACAAAAATATCAATATGAAATGACAGATAATAAAAAAATAAATAATTTAAGGCAAGATATGTCTAAATATTGGACAAACTCAGAAGAAACAAAAGCACTAGGTTCTGTAATAGAAAAAATTATAGAGGATAAAGGATATAATGTTAGATTAGATAATAATTTAAACAAAGATGGAAATATAGCAAATGCAAAAATAAAAACATTAGACAATGGAGAAGTTGAGATAAGAATAAACCCTAATGCAAAAAATACAGGAGAGTTCTTACTAATGCATGAAGTAACACATTCTATTGCAACTCAAGAAATGAAAGATTTAGTTATTGACTATGCGAGCAAAAATCAAGAGTTTAATAAATCATTACAAGAATTAAAAGAAATATATCAAACAGAAGATGTAAGCAATGAAGTATTAGCAGATATATCAGGACAATTGTTCGGAAAACAAGAATTTATAAATAATCTTTCTATAGAAAAGCCTAATGTTTTCAAAAGAATATATAATAAAATAATAGAATGGGCAAACAAAATAACAGGAAATTCAAAAGAAGGATTATTTATAAGAGATTTAAAAAATAAGTGGCAAGAAGCATATAGAACACAGAGTAATAATTTAAAAGGTAATACATACTATAGTATTCAACAAGATGCTAATGGAAATAGATATGTTAAAGTAGATACTGACCAAGACATTTTTGATGGGATAGATAAAAAAGACTATAATAAGATTGCTAAAATGTATATGCAAGATTATTTAATGGGAAAGACTAATTTAGCAAGTATAGACACAGCAATAATTGACCGTAAAAGTGCGAGTAAATATACAAATCCTCAACAGAGAACATCATATATGTCTGAAAAAATGCAATTAACTCCAGAATTAAAAAATGTATTAGAAATAGCTCAGAAGGATAGTGCATCATTACCAACAAAGGAAAATAGTAAATATAAAAGTTGGGAATATTATAAATTTAAATTTGAATTAGGGGAAAGAAACTTTGAAGGAACAATAAATATAGGCATAGATAAAGATAGAAACAAACATTTTTATGAAATTAATAAAATCCGTTTTACTGGAATATCGTCTGTTTCAACGAATAGCCAACATAAAACGGATTCTATTAATAATAGTATACTACCAACAAAAGAAAATGTCAATAGAACTACTAGTAATAATTATATACAAGAATCTGAAAATAATACAAAGAACTCAAATAAGAGTTCTTTTTCTTTACCAACAAAAGGATGGCAAGAATATTTAAATGAAAACTTTAAAACAACAGGAACAAGAACAAATTTGGAAGATATAAAATTGCCTACAAAAGAATACATAGATAACAAAGGAAATTATATAACAAACAAAGACTATGAAGCATTAAATAAGATATATGAAAAAGAAGGCAAAACAAATATATTACCAATTAAAAAGACTAATACAGAAAATAAAGGAACACAAATATTAGATAAATTACATAGAGATAAGAAAAATTTTAAAGACAGTATGGATATATTAGCACAAAAAGTAGTAAATAAAGGGCACTATGTAGATAAACTAGCAAAAGAAACAAATAATCCTGAACTAAAATATGCTTATGATAGAGCATTAAATTCACAAGCAGAAGGACAATATGTTGTAGGTATAGCTCAGACAGACAATACTGGTAAGAAAATAGGAAAATCAATTAATGAAATATGGAAACCAGTAGAAGATAGTAAACTAATAAAAGAATTTAGTGAATATTTATTGCATAAACATAACATAGATAGAAGTAGAAGAGGAAAATATGTATTTGGAAAGGAGATAACAGCAACTGACTCTACTAAAATTGCTAGTGACTTAATTGAAAAACATCCTGAATTTAAGGCATGGGAAAAAGAAATAAAACAATTTAATGACAATAATTTAAATAATCTAAAAGAAGCGGGATTATTAAATCAAGATATGATAGAGTATTTAACATCAATGTATCCAAACTATGTTTCAATAGCGAGAGCAATTGAAGGAAATCAGTATGGAAAAACAGATAAAACAGGAGTAGGAGTACCACTAAAAAAAGCAGTAGGAGGAAGTGCAGATATTCAGCCACTAAAAGATGCAATGGCAGAGCAAGTAATCAGAATTAAGAGATTAGTTAATGAAAATAGAATTGGTAAAGAATTAGTAAAAAGCATGAAAAATTCTATTGTAGAAGAAAATGTAGATATACAATATACTCCAGAGCTACTTATGGACACAGAAAGCTTAGTAAGTGAAGATAGTATTACAGGAGATAAATATTATGTCTATTTTGAAAATGGAAACCAGAAGAAAATCAAAATAAATAATGAACTATATGAAAGTTTAAAAAAATCTGAACAAATCAAGCTTGAAAAAACATTACCTCTTAAGGCTATACAGAAGATATCTAATATTCATAGAGGACTACTTACAAGCAATAATCCAGTATTTATTGTTACTAATTTTTTTAAAGACTTTCAAGATGGTATGTTTAATAGTAAATACTCAAGAAAATTTATACCAAATTATTGGAAAGCATTAGGAGAAATTAAAACAAAAGGAAAATATTATGAATCATATATGGCAAATGGAGGAATGACAAATACATATTTTGATTATAATAAAGGAGTAAAAAAAGAAGGAAATAATTTTTTTGAGAAAGTAAGAAATGCAAATGAAATAGTAGAACAAGCTCCAAGACTTGCGGAATTTATATCTACATTAGAAGATGGAAAAAGTTTAAATGAAGCATTATACAATGCAGCAGAAGTTACGACTAACTTTAAAAGAGGTGGGGATATAGCAAAGGCTTTAAATAGAAACGGAGCAGAATTTCTAAATGCTTCTATCCAAGGATTTGATAAACAATTTAGAAATTTTACTGGGCAAAATGGAGCTAAAGGATATGTAAATTTATTAGCTAAAGCTACTATATTAGGTGTACTTCCATCTGTACTAAATCATTTATTGTTAGACGATGATGACGATTATAAAGATTTACCTCAAAGTACAAAAGATTTATATTATCTATTTAAAACAAGTGATAATAAATTTATAAGAATACCTAAAGGAAGGGTTGTAAGTATATTTGGTGCAGCTGCAAGAAGAACTTTAGAAATGACACAAGGACAAGAGGATGCATGGGAAGGTTTTGGAAGTACTATTACAAATCAAATTGCGCCTAATAATCCATTAGAAGATAATATAGTTGCTCCTATAAAAGCAGTAGCATCAAATAAAACATGGTATGGCTCTGATTTAGTGTCTAGTAGATTACAAAAGGAATTACCTAAAAATCAATATGACGAAACTACAGATGAATTTAGCAAATGGTTAGGAAATAAATTAAATAAGAGTCCTAAAAAGATAAATTATTTGTTAGATCAATATAGTGGTGGAATTGGAGATATACTATTACCTATGATAACTCCACAAGCAAAAGATAATGTATTTATAGATAAATTTACAACTAATAGTATATTAAAGAATAAAAATGTTGGCAAATTTTATGAAACTATTGATAAGCAAACTCAAATAGCAAACGATTCACTAGCAACAGATGAAGATCAATTACAACTTAAATATTTAAATAGCAAATTAAAAGAGATAAATGACTTATATAAGAAAAAAAGAGAAATACAACTAAGCAATATACATAAAGAAGATAAAAAGAAACAAGTTCTTGAAGTACAAAAAGAAATAAACAATATAGTGGAAAATGCTTTAGACAATTATAAAAAGAATAGTGTAAAAAATAATTCTGGAAGTGTTGGAGAATATCAATATTATAAAGATGGGAAACGGAGAATGGAAAGAATTATCAGAAGAAACAGAAGAAAAGGTAGAAGGATTAAATTTAGAAACATATTCTGATTATAAACAACAAGTCTATAATTTAAAACAGTCGAAAATTGAAATAGGAGAACTAACTAAAAAACAAGACTTAAAAAATAAAGATAAAATACAAATTCTATTGGATTCTAAATATTCTAATAGTGAAAAAACAAAAATATATGAGGAGTATATAAAATCAAGTAAAGATGAACAATATGATGTAATAAAGAAAACAGGTATTAATATTAACTCATATTTAAAATACAAACAACAAGAATTTGAAAGTGACAAAAAAGATGATGGAACTTTAGATGGAAAAACAGTTACTAACAGTAAAAAGAAAAAAGAATATGAATATGTAAATTCTATGAAAGAAGTTACTTATGAACAAAGATTAGTATTGCTAGGCATGAAATATAAACTGAATAATAAGGAAAGAGGCAAAGTTGCAAAGTATATTAATAATCTTCCTAATATAACTAAAGAAGAAAGAATAGATATTTTTGATAAGATGCAGGGATTTACTGTATATAAAGATGGAAGAATAAAGTATTAATTTTTTTTGTTTCATCGACAAATTCCGACACAACAATTTGGAAATATATGGTATCTTCTATTAAAGGAGGAAGATATATGAAGAAAATAGTAGTACTAATTTTGGTAATAATAATTATATTAAGTTTTAACAGTAATTCTTTTGGATTTTCAAATGATATATTTAGTATTGATGTGCCTAATTATTTTTTAACAAGTTCGAATATTGCTGAGAATAATACAAGAGATTATACTTTAAAAAGTGACAAAATTAATATAATAATTACAGTTGTTCCATACAATAATAAAAAAAATATAGAAATTACAAAAGAATATATAAAAAATTTATCGTTACAGGTTAAAGCGTCTATCGAAGAAGACTTTAATATTAATCTAGATTTAAAGGAAACAAAGGTTGCATCAATGGGAAAGGGATATTATAAATGTGGAATTGCACTTTATGAGTCAAAGGAGTATAAATTCTATATAAAACAATATTCATGTATTATATCAGATAATTATACATATTCAATAACACTAACTACGAATGACAAAAATAATTTTTATGAAGAAGATATTTTAGAACTTTTAAATAGTTTTACTATAAAAGATACAATAGGAGAGAAAAACAAAAATAAACTTAATAACAGCAATAAACAATTTTTTGAAAAAATAATAGTTACTTCTGTTTCAACTATTATAATGATGGGAATAGGTGCTTTTATTAAGAAGTTTAAAAATGATATTGAATAAATTAAGACACTTCATATTGAAGTGTCTTTTATAAAGGAGAATAAAAAATGAATTTAGAATTTATAAGAGGTGACACTCAATTTATTAGATTTCCTATTACAGATAAAGAAGGAAATCCAATAGAATTAATTAGTGGTGACGATTTATATTTCACAGTAAAAAAGAATTTTAATAGTGAAGAAATACTTATTCAAAAGAGATACCCATTGGACATTAAATTTTCTGATGGGTATTTTAATATGGAAATTACTTCAGAAGATACATCAGAATTGGCATATGGTACATATGTATATGATGTAGAATTTAAATCTGGTAGATATGTTAAGACATTAGGAATAGGAGAGATAACACTTACAGAAGAAGTAACACATAGGAGGGATGAATAGTGCCAATAGATATTAATGGTTTAGAATTATTAGATTTGGAAGAAATAAAGTTAGGAGAGTTTAGTATTCCAGCTATAAGAGGGAATGTAGGAGAAAGAGGACCAAAGGGAGAAAAAGGAGTAGGATTTAGATTCTTAGGAGAATGGGACGTAGATACAATATATGGAACAGATACAAATTATATAGATGTAGTAAGTTTGGGAGGAAACACATACATATGTAAAAAAGCAAATTGTACAGGATTAGAAGAAGATCCATTTAATAAAGAGTGTTGGGAGAAAATGACAGAAAGAGGTGGAAGAGGATTACCAGGTCCTGCATTTAGACATTTAGGAGAATGGGATGTAGATACAGTATATGGAACAAATGAGAATTATATAGATGTAGTAAGTTTTAAAGGAAGTTCATACATGTGTAAGGATACTACTGGAAGTGCTGTCGGAGTGACATGTGGACCACTTAATAAAAGTTATTGGGATTTATTGGCATCTAAAGGAGATAGAGGACTTAAAGGAGATAAAGGGGATACAGGAACAAATTTTACATATCGAGGAGAATGGAATGAAGTAATAGAATATGGACTTAATAAAGATAGTATAGATTTAGTAACTTATGAGGGAAGTTTATATGCATGTGAAAGTAATAATGGTTGTATAGGCACACCACCTCCAATTGAACAAAGTGGTTGGTATCTAGTCGTTTCTAAAGGAGATAAAGGCGAAAAAGGAGATACTGGAGAACGTGGTCCAGAAGGTTATGATGATACAGAAATTAAGGCAGAACTAAATAAACTAAAAACAAAACTAAAAAGATATGAAAACTCTAATATATCAGGACAAGTAGAAGATAAAAATATAAGTATAAGAGATAGTAATGATCTACCACTTAAAAGTTTTAATGTAGTAGGGAATATGGAGCAAAGTACAGAAAATGCAATTCCATATAAGAAAGCAGAAAGTACATATCTACATTTAACTAATATTACTCATAAAGATACTAAAAACTTTAATGTAATAGGAAATACAGAGCAAGAGACATATAAAGATATAAATAAATTCAATGAAGCAGATTTTGCAAGACAAAATAGTGAATATTATAGTTATGATAACAAAACAGGATTGAGAGTTTTAAAAGCAGATGGAAGGGCATTTGATGGAATAGAATACATTACTTTATTAAAACCTAATACAACTTATTATATAAAAGTAGAGAATATATCAAACTTGTCAAGTATGCAATTATTTGAATATAGTTCAACTTCTTCATATATAAAAGCAAATACATTAACAGAAAATGGAACAATAACAACAAGTAATAATTGTAGTTGTGTAAAAATAAAGTTTTTAAGTAATACATGTCCAATAAATATAGGTCATGTAATAATAAGTGAAGAAGACATATCATATCAACCAATAGAAAGTCCAAGCTTAGACTATCCAAGTGAAGTAAGAGCATGTGGTAATATAAATTTATTTAATTTAGGAGAAGTCTCATATGGTAATGCGAATGGTATAGCAAGAAAAAGTGAAGGCAGTGAAATTAGATTAAATGGCACTACTAATGGAAGTGAAATGATATATTCATATTCTTTAGGAAAATTTTCTAAAGGTACATATAGTGTAAGTGCATTTAGAAAATCAGGAGAAATACAATTTAATTATAATAATGATATATCCATTAAATTAAGTACAAATGGAAAATCATTTTTAACAATAAATAAAGAAAATATTTATACAGGGCCAAAGAATACATTCGAATTGACAGAGGATACTGATTTATTTTTTAATATATTGGCAAATGGGGAAGGTGTTACATGTAATAACTTTACATATGCAATTAAATTAGAAAAAGGTTCAAAGGCAACACCATATTCACAATATGGAGAAGGAAATATAAGTATAGAAAAGAGTAATAAGAACTTTATAAAAATGAATAATTCCTCATCTTCAAAGAATGGTGTAGACATTGAAATTAAAGAGAATATTTTAAAGTTAAATGGAACAGCAACAGAAGGAATTGATATAACACTTATGTCTAAAATAAAGTTGAAAGCAGGAAAGTATACACATTCAATAACTAATATAAAACCTAAAATGTTTGTAAGCTTTGACAATAAAGATAATACAATGCTAAGAAATAATCAAAGCTCTATAACATTTACAATAAATGAAGATACTACATATAACAGATACCTTTTATGGATTGATAGTGGAGCAACTTTTAATAATGATGAATTTATATTGCAATTAGAAGAAGGAAATGTAGCAACAGAAATAATATCTCATGAAGAAAAAACTTACGTTATACCAGTACAAGCACCATTTTATGAAGGAGATAAATTTATAATAAAAGATGGTAAGAGATATGAACAGCATAATTTGAGTGAAATCATAATAACTGGAAATGAAGGGTGGCTATATGTAGAAAACTCTCAATGCTGGTATGTACAAGATTTCTTTACTGATAAATTAGATTATAGCGAAATACTAAGTACACATTATTTTTGTATGAATGCTTTTGCAACATCAACAATGCTTGATAGACACATGGGGAGTGGTTCGGAAGCTAGTGAATATAGTAATAGAAATAGATTATATATAAAAGATATAGATAATGCACCTACTAATGTAGAAGAATTTAAAAATTGGATAAAAAATTTAAAAATTAAAGTATACTACAAACTATCAACCCCAACCTTAATTCCATGTACAGAAGAACAAAATGACATATTAGATGAAATAGAAGAAGATAGATTATATTTAGATACAACATATATACATTCTACAGATAAAATAGAACCTAAAATAAGTATAGAATATGATGGATATGATGGCATACCAAGTACAAAATATTCAAGTGAAGTAAAAGCATGTGGGGATAATATAAATTTGTTTAATAAAGCCACAGAAACAAAAAATTATACAATAAATACAAGTGCTGGTATTGTAAATATCCCAATAGACAATCAAAATACAAGTGATTTTATTTATATTGCTGATAAGAATAATATAGTTTGTAATACAAAAATGACAATAGTTGCATTTTATGATAAAGATAAAAATTATATTTCATATAAATCAGAAGTATATGAAACTTTAGTTCCAGATACAATTCATTATATAAGATTTAGTTATGACAATTCAATCCAAAATGTCAAGTTAGAAAAAGGCTCAAAAGCAACACCATATTCTCCATATGGAGAAGGAAATATAAGTATAAAGAAAAGTAATAAGAACTTAGTAAAAATAAATGGAAGTTATTTTAAATTAACAGAAAACAACAGGATAAAGAATACTAAAAGAATAGATAATGTTAAAGCAATAGAAAATATAAAAATAAAAAAAGGACAAGTTGTTAAATGTAGAATGAAGTTATTTTCTAAGCCAACAAAATCAACAACGTTCACAGCATATAAATCAATAGGTGAAAATAGTTTAGGTGTTCAACTTAGTGAGATAACTTTTGGAAATGTTCAGAATTATTCGTTAAACACAAATTATGATAAAACATGGACAGCAACAGAAGATTGTACAATATATTACTACAGTTGGGGAAATGAAGGAGCAGAGATATTTGAATTTGAGTTCTCAATTAGTTTAAATAACTTTATAGAGTATATACCCCATGAAGAAAAAACTTATGTTATACCAGTACAAGCACCATTTTATGAAGGAGATAAATTTGTAATAAAAGATGGTAAGAGATATGAACAGCATAATTATGAAAAACATATTTTTAATGGAACAGAAGGACTGTATTCATCTGGTTCAGCAAGTACACCCCCAATATATCAATATAATTTAGCTATTGATAATATACAACTTAATCCAGATAATTACAAAAATACTGTTATTAGCAATTATTTTAAGCATATTGAGGAATGGAATAATTCATGGCTAATAGATAATGTTGCATTACAATTAAAATCTGAAAAAGTAATAAGACTTCAATCAAGTAAATATACAACAATACATGAATTTAGAACGTATATTACAGAACAATATAATGCAGGAACTCCAGTATATATAATATACAAACTATCAACACCAACCTTAATAGAATGTACCAAAGAGCAAAATACAATACTAGATGAAATAGAAGAAGATGGAACATATAAAAATGTAACATATTACTATAGTAATGATGAAGTAGAACCAACAATGAAAGTAGGATACTATAAAGATCCAGAAATAGAACATAATAGATTACAAACACAAATAGATGATATAAAAACATTATTAAGTACAACTACAACAAGTGCAATGTTATTAGATAATTTAGAAGATGATTTAGTAGGGGAGGTGTAAAGATATATGTTATTAGAGTTATTAGAAAAATTAATAAATAAGAAATACTATACAGATAGACAAGCTATAGAAAACAAATTAAATGTATTTTATGCAATGAATAAAATAACAGATGAAGAATATAGCAATTTAGTATTAAAAGTAGATGAAGTATATATAGTAGAACCAGAAAATACTGTAGAAGAAACTACAGAAGTAGAAGAAGGGGAGGAATAGGTTATGGATACACAAACAATAATAGTTTCAATAATTAGTTTAATAGGAACATTAGGAGGAAGTTTTGGAGGTATTTTAGTAGCCAATAAACTAACTAATTATAGAGTAGAACAACTAGAAAAAAAGGTAGAAAAACATAATCAAGTAGTAGAGAGAGTTTATCATTTAGAACAAAAAAATGCAGTACAAGATGAAGAAATTAAAGTTGCTAATCACAGGATAGACGACTTAGAAAGGAAGGTACAATAACATGGAAATAACAATAGCATTAATAGTAACAGCAGTTACTTTAGTATTAGGAGAGATAACAAAAGTTACAAATATACCTAATAAATACATACCAATACAAAACATATTAATTGCAATAATAACAAGTATTATATGCATAGTATTTAAAGTAGAGAATGCAGAGCCATTAAATATAATATTAAGTTGTATATTTGCAACAATGTCAGCTGGAGGATTAGCAGATATTAAAAAAGTGAAGGAGGAATAAATAATTATGAAAATAATGATAAGTCAACCAATGAGGGGTAAAACAGAAGAACAAATAAGAACAGAAAGAGAAGAATTAGTAAAAAGATTAACAGAAGAAGGACATGAAGTAGTAGATACAGTATTTGATGATTTTCCAAATGGACAAGCAACACCATTACATTATCTAGCAAAATCAATAGAATTTTTAGCAAATGTAGACTGTTTAGTATGTATGAAAGGCTGGGAAAATGCAAGAGGTTGTAAAATCGAAGAACAATGTGCCAGAAAATATGGCAAATTTATAATGTATGTATAGGAGGAAACATAGAGTGGAAGATAAAGAAGAATTAATAGAAAACACAGAACTAGAAGAATATATAGACGAAAGTATAGAAGATGAAATAGAAATGGAAGGAGTTGAAGAATAATGACTAAATTACCATTTACAGGCAAGTTTAAAGTAACTTGTGAATATGGAAGAAAAGGAACAGTATGGAAAAGTGGAATACATGGAGGAACAGATTTAGTAGGAATAGATAGTGACAAAGTTTATTCTATATCTAATGGAGTAGTAGAAAGAGCAGGATACGATAAAGGTGGCTTTGGAAATTATGTAAGAATAAAAGAAGATGGAACAGAAAATAGAATATATCTAGCACATTTATCTAAGATATACGTAAAAGTAGGACAAAGAGTTACATATACAACAGTAGTAGGATTAATGGGTTCTACAGGAAATTCAACAGGTAAACATACTCATGTAGAAATAAGAGAATTTAAGAACGGACAGGCTGTAAGAAAACTAAATGCATCTAATTATATGAGAATACCAAATAAAGTAGGAGAATATAACAGTAAAGATTACCAAATAAAAACAGAGAGTAGACCAGAATATAAACCAGAATTAAAAACTCTTGCAAGAAAAACTAATTTAAGGAATAAACCAACAACACAAGGAAGCACAGCAGTATTATACATACCTAATACAACATTATATGTATTAGAAAAAGGTGTCGCAAATGCAGATGGATATACTTGGGATAAAGTAAGAATAAGAACTAATGGAAAAGAAGGATATATGATAAATAAAAATTATAAATAGAAGTGAGAAGGGCTAAGATGATTAATTTCGTCTTAGCCTTCTTTTTCATTTATATATTTTAAAATCTGTTCATTTATATATCCATTTAATGTTTTATTTTCACATTCTAATTTATATCTAAATTTTAAGTAAATTTCTTTATCAATTTTTATTAGTCTAGTTATTTTTGTTTCTTTTTCTTTTTCCCATTCTTTCTTATAATCACGTGACATTTTAAACCACCTCTCTTGATTTTATATAATATATATTATATAATTTATTATGCAAGAGAGGAATTATCCTCTCAAGTACTAAAATCTTTTAGCAAAGTCTATAGGTTTTTGCTTTTCTAAATACTTATCGATTAAGTTGTCAGCTATTCGAGTATTTAGGAAGGCTTTTATTATTTTTTGTAACATTTCATTCACCTCACTTTCTATATTTATTATACTATACGTATATACGTATGTCAATACTTTTCTACTATATTTTAAATATTTATACATAAAATATTTTAATAAAATCATAATTTATTAGTGGTTTTAGTCGATTTTTTAGTCAATGTTACAACCTCCTATTGTAAAAAACATAGAAGTGTAGTAAAATGAATATAGATAGCTTATATAAGTTATTCATAGGAAGCGGGATTTTATAAGTTTTGATAGTTACTAAAAAATCTTGCTTCTTCATTTCTATTTATATTCATTTTATTTATCACCTAATTCAATTTATTAATTATAGTTTGATAACAAATTTATTCAAAAAGAAAATTAATTAATTATAGGTTTATATTGATATATACAATATAAT
>CATLHA010000020.1 GCA_949948745.1 uncultured Caryophanales bacterium | reverse complement strand
ATATTAGATTTATTAAATAATAATGCGGTTTTAAATGACTTTAGTATAATAAAAATAATTACAGATAGAGAAGATGTAAGAAAATCTTTTTCTGCATATAGCGATTAGATATAGATTATTATTAACAATTGTTTTTTAGATTTGAGTTTACTCGTTTATTACATTAATAGAATTAGAACTGAAAAAGAGATTAACGGAGTAACAACAAAATATCATCTAGAAAATAGTAATATTATCTATGAAGAAAGAGGTAATAGTACCATCTACTATCTATATGACTTAACAGGATTAGTAGGATTAAAATATAACAACAATACTTACTACTATATTAAAAATATCCAGGGAGATATTATTGGAATATTAGATCAGGATTACAACGAGATAGTAACCTATGAATATGATTCTTGGGGAAAATTACTAAATATCAAAGTTAATCAAGGCGATGAAATAACAGATGAAACCAATATAGGAATCATCAATCCATTCAGATATAGGGAATACTATTACGATACAGAAACAGGTCTATACTACCTAAATAATAGATACTATAATCCTACTTGGGGAAGATTCTTAAATGCGGATAGAATATTAGGATCTAATGGCGATATATTAAGTTATAATTTATATCTATATACATCAAACAATTCAATTAATAATTTAGATCCTAATGGTCAGTCTATTTGGGATTGCATAAAGAATCGCATAAGAGATGCTGTCTATCAAATACCATTTGTAAAAGATATAAAATATTCAACGGATGCAGAAAGGAAAAATCTTATTCAACATCCAATTAAATCAATTAAAGGAATTGTATCAAAAATAAAAGCAGTGAATATAGGAAGAGAAAAATATGGCGCTGCTATTAATGTTGATAATAGTGAAGCAAATGCATATAAGCATGCAATGTGGAGTGCTATTATGACTTATGATATGAACAAAAAAGATTCTGACATGATTGGAACAGCTCATGAAGATGGAGAAACTAATCTGGCACTAACCAATATGGATTTGCATAATAATGCAATTGGAAGGGAAATCGGAGAAATTTATAAACAAAATGAAAGGATCATTCGTCCTGTTCCTTCAAGAGTACATACATCTCCAGAAGTTTCATTTACATATTTAGGAAAGGCGTTTAAAACAAGGACTTCAAGACAGGGGGCATATGAAGTAATGTCGGACATGATTCAACATGCAATAAATCAAGGTATATTAATTGTTTCAACGTCATAGGAAATGATATTTTAATTATAGGTAATGGAAAGGAAAGGTCGCAATGAAAAAAATTATCAAAGTAACATTAATAATAATATATTATTTAACAATGTTTATATTGATTTTATCTGATTACTCAAATATATTTTCTGTTTCAGATTTAATATCAAATATGTTTGGTTTTATTCTTATTATTTTATTAATTTTGCCAATAGTTTTGAGATATAAACTAAAAAAAAGTTTTCACAATATTATTGTATTTTGCTTTATTCTACTATTTGGTTATATAATAACATTTATGTGTATTGGTAAAATAATTATGTACCAATATAATAAATTTTCAACCGAGAAATGGAATGATAATAAAATATGCAATATAAGATATGTAATGATAAATGACTTAAAAAGTAAATATAAATTAGAAGGAAAATCAAAAACAGAAATTTACAAACTGCTTGGGAAAAAAAAGAGTACTAAGTGCTATTATCAAGAACAACAAAAAGATAATAGCGAACTTTGTTACACCATTGACAATCTGCATGAACGTTACTTTTGCTTGAAATTTAGTAAAGACGGATATGTAAAGTATACGTATTATAAAAATTTGTATAAAGATTAAGAATTATATATTTTTACCATTGTAATATATTTGTAAATGACTCAGATAATTTTCTACTAAAGATAAAGAAATTAAAAACAGGTGCTATAATAAGGACAGATACATCCGAGGAGAAATTATTATGTTAAAAATAAAAAAAATTATAAAAATATTAATTGTTATTATTTTAGTTGCATTACTATACAAAAGTACTTTTGGAAATTATTTTTTTGTCTTAAAAATAAATTGGAATTTTAAATTGCCAACTGCCGATAAAGTCATATATACGTCAAGAACACAACCGGGTTTTCATGGCGATGGCTTTACCTATTTAATCACAAAATATAATTCTAAAAATAAAATAAAAAAATTAGATAATATTGATTGGGATACTGAAAAAGACGAAAATGTAGAAAAGGAAATTCTTCAAATCTTAGATACACTGAAAATTGATAAAGAACATCTTATAGATTTTGATAGTAAATATCAACACTATGAGATAGTTAGACGAGACTATTCTAAATTATTCTTAATATATATGAAAGAAGAGAGAATATTATATATCGTAGAAGTATCAATTTAACCAATTGTAGCAAAAATATAGTTTATAAAAATAAAATTTATAGAGTACTTGAGGCAATGAATGATAAGTCAACACATTATAAAATTGTGCCAATTAGTAGGATTAATGGAACATTATATGAATGAAGATTATCAAAAATAGATGCCGATAATAATCCACACTTTTATACGATGGCAATCAAATCAATTTTATGGGATTCCAATGGTAATTATTGTGGAAAAGGAGGAAAATAGATGAAAAAATCATTATTAGGTGAAATACTATCAAAATATCATATAGAACATAAAGAGAGTTTAGATGAGTTATCAGAAAAAGAATTAGATAGTGTATTATATGAATTGATGTGTATAGATGTCAGTGAACGCAATGAAGAAAACATTATATTAACAAAAGAAGTATTAAAAAAAATATACACAAAAAAAGAAGCACAGTTCTATTGTGAAATAATGGACTATATATATGAAAAAAAAGATGAAAATGAACTAATCATCAAATATGCCGATAGTGAGTATAATAATGAAATATTTTGCATCACTGGTAGAAAAATATTTTGGGATATAGAAGCTAAAATACTAATCAAAAGAGGTTATCCTAGAATAAAAGATGTATTATCAAAAATGTTTGTATGGTTACAGGATGTAAATTGGCCGGGAGCTCTAGAAATTAAAAAATTTTTATCATCAATAGACAAAGAAATTATTATTCCTCATTTAGAAGAAGTTACAATAACTGCAATAAAAGAAAATGATATAGTATGGTTATATTGGCTAAGAGAATTTATGGAAGATAACGGGTATAAAAGAGAAGAATTTAAAAATAAGGATATCTATGAAGTACTAAAAGATTCTACAGATATGTAGAGATAAATAAATGAATTTTTAATAAAATGCTAATCAAAAATAAAAATCAATAGAATACATATGAGTAAGGTTATCTAAAAATCAATTTGGTTGATAACCTTTACTTATATGATATTAGCAAAAATACTTAAAATTATATATTATATAGGGGTAGTTAACTATGATAGGAATAGAATTTAAATTAAAAACCAGTTATGAAAAAATATTATATGATATATTGAAAAATATAAATTTTAATGATTATCAATGGGAAATTGTAGAAGAAGAAATATATTATGAAAGTAATCCTGAAAGACATTTACCATCACAATTATCTGGGAGAGAATTAAAAAAAGAAATTAGTGATAATGGGGATTATCTTGTATATTTTCTAAATCTTCAAGTATATTTAAATGGCTCTAAAATTTCTCATATAGAGACTTATGATGACTTTGTAAATAGCGATTGTGAACTTATATTGTTATTTAATGATAATGAATTTATAGAAATCTATATGAAAGAAAATGAATTAAAAGAGAAGATTCTACAAAACCTATCATCTAAAGGAATTTTATATGAAATTAAGACAAGAGAAAATGATGGAAGAACTATAATGATGGTATAATTAAAAAATAAAAAATAAGAAGAAAGAGATAGGATATATTAATATTATCCTTTAGGAGTAAGTAAAATGGATCCGCAAAAGACAGGTAGATTTATTGCCGTATCAAGAAAGAAAAAAGATTTAACACAAGAACAATTAGCAGAAAAAATTAACACAAGCTCTAAAACTGTATCAAGATGGGAAACAGGTTCAAAAGTAGATTATATCTATTTAAAAGATTTAAGTAGGGCTCTAGGTGTTACAGAAATGGAAATTATAAAGGGAGAAAGTGATGAAAAAGAAATCACGCTTGGTTCAATATTAAAACGACACCCTGTACTAACAATTTTTGTTATAGTTATTGTACTAGTAGTAATCGTTATTATGGTAATGAGAAACGTTGTTCTTAATAATTTTGAAACATATGCAATTAAAAGTAACAATCAAGATTACTTAATCAAGGGATTAATCGTAAATACACCAGTAAAAGATACGTTAATTATTAATTCGATAGAAAATGTAACAGATTTTGATATGGATTTAGTAAATGTATATACCTATCAATATTCTCTATATTCGAATAATACGGTCATTTATAGTATGGGAGATATTGGACAATATCAGCATGATCAGTATGCTATTAAAACTCCTATGAATGAAGTCTTGAAGGATATAAATCTATATATAGAAGAAAATCATAACCTTGATTTGAAAATTAAAAAAGAATATTTAAGTAATCTACATCTAGAAATTATTTATTTAGATGAAAATTTAGATAAAAATGTTTTAATATTACCATTAAAAATAATTAGAACATTTGTAAATAATAAAATTTTCTATAATGGTGGGGAACAATTTTAAGAAATAAAACAGAAAGGAAATTTAAAATGTCAGAGTTTATAGAACAAATTCAGACTATAAACGAACCACAAATTTTATTAATACTATGTGGTGTATTTATATTCTCAGATAGTATTACGGGGTATTTAAAGGCCATTAAAAATAAAAAAGTGAATTCGTCTATTAGTCGGGATGGATACATAAAAAAAGTATCTTGGTTCTTTGCTTTGATTCTAAGTTTTATAATTGATTTTTTAGTGAAAACAAATATGTTTTTACTAGGTAGTGCTTTAATGTGTATTGCTACAGAAGCAATTTCTGTATATGAAAATTTGGGTGAGTTAGGAGTAAAATTGCCTTTTTCAAGATACTTTGAAAAAATAAAAGATGGAGTAGAACAACTGTGACAAATATTGAATTAGTGGAATATGCAAAAGAATGCTTAGCATTAGGGGAAAATTCAGTATATGTATATGGAAGTTTTGGAAATAAACTAACATCTTCATTTTGTGATAGTAAATATAGACAATACCCTAACTTTAATACAATATCTAGAACATCAAACTATAAAAAGCTTTGTGATGGAAAACATTATGCCTTTGACTGTGTAGGTTTAATAAAATCATTCTATTGGGGTGGATATAAAAATCTGAAATATAATAGTAGTACAGATGTATCTGCTGATGGAATGTATGAAGGGGCTAGAACAAAAGGAAAAATAGATACCATGGATAAGTCTAAAATTGGACTATTAGTACATATGCCAGGACATATTGGTATTTATGTTGGAAATAATGAAGTAATAGAATGTACAATTTCAACAGCATTTGCTAAACAAAAGCACGGGATGGGTGGAATTTGTAAGACGAAATTAAGTGATAGAAAGTGGATTAACTGGTTAGAGTGTCCCTACATTACTTATGAAAATTCTAACAATTTTATTAGTGAAAATGCTAAGAATAATTTTCTACCTTCTAGAGGATATTTTAAAAGAGGGGATACCCATCAAAATATCGGAAAAATATGTTATTTCTTCGCAGAAAACTTTTATGGATATTATTACAAAGGATTTGGTGCAAAGAAAAAAGCACATAAAGTATTAGATGGAGATTATTTTGGTCCATATTGTGAAATTTGGACAAAAAAATTTCAAAAGAATGCAAAAGCAGAAAAGAAATATAATGATGTAATAGATGGATGTATTGGACCTAAAACATTACAAGCACTAAAAGAATATGGCTTTAAAGAATAAAAGCAAAGAACAGTATAAGAATTTATAGAATAATAAAGCAGTATTTACTGTAGAATACTGCTTTATATATATATTTAAATTATTTTTTTTACAGAAAAAGTTGGGAAATTATAATATTTAGGAGATATAATATGTTAAAAATAACAAATGGAAAAGAAACAATTACTATACCAAACGATAAACTACAAAAAGAATTAAGTCATAATAAAATATTAAAAACAAAATACTCTTTTTGGGATATTGAGATTGTATTTGTTTTTAATGAAAGTGGAAAAGTCTTAAGAATTGTAAAACGTTACAAAGGAGGAGATGAAAGTCTAGATATATATACAAATAATAGCACACAAAAGAATCTGGTATTATTAAATAATCCAGACTATAATAAGTTTAAGAAATTATACGAAAATATGAATAATAATCGTAATTTAGAAAAAGAGGCTGTTGTTACTGCAGGCGCTATTATCATGAGTTACGAATATTATAAAACGATGTATTTAGAAGAAAATCCAGAAAAACTAGAAATCTCAGATTTATTTCAATTCTTTGATTCAGATTTTAATTATAACAAATATAAAAATGAGATTATAGAAGAAGCAAAAAAATACATATCAAAAATAGATAAATAATTATTTTGAAATTCTTCCAAATAATGCATCAATCGAGAATTTTTTGTAAATCTTAGTTAATTCATGTAAGAATGCTGTTGGAATTAAATAAATACCTTGTTCATAATGAGAATATCCTGATTGGACTGTATGCAATTTTTCTGCAACATCTTCTTGTGTCATATCATTTTTCTTACGTAAAATTCTTAAATTTCTAGCGAGAACATTTAAATCTAATTCAATAGGATAATATTCTTTGTTTTCTGGAATTAATCCAAATAAGTAATCTAGACTAATATCATAACTATTAGCAAATTGAATTAGACGTTTTAATGGAATAATGTCCTTTCCCGTTTCCCAACCTGAAACGGTTGAAGTATGAACATTAAGCTTTTTAGCAACTTCGTACTGCTTAATATCTAAATTTTCACGACTTCTGCGTAAATTTACAACTATACAAATTCTTTCATCTAATAAAATCATTTCAACTAATCACCAATCAAATTATTTCATTAAGTTGCACTATTATGATATTCTTAGGGGAATTATAATAAAATTTGGTGATATTTTGTTAAATATGATAGATATAAGTAAAAAAAGATAGTGAATTCTAATAATTCTTAACTATCTTTTTTTCAATTAGTGAAACAATTAAATACATAAGGTAGGAAATAATACCAAGAAGGACAACAGAAGTAATGACTAAATTAATATTAAATACTTGAGATCCATACATAATTAAATATCCAAGACCTTCTTTTGAAACAAGTAGTTCACCCATGATGACACCGATTAGTGACATACTAATATTTACCTTAAGACAATTTATGATATTATTTTTATTTCCAGGAACAACTAATTTTACGAAAATCTGTCTCTTTGAAGCATTTAATGTCTTCAATAGAGTAGTGTAATAATAATCAATTTGTTGAAATCCACTATAGATATTAATAATAGTAATAAACAAAGATATCATTAATGCCATAAATATAATAGAATTCATATTAGCACCAATCCAGATAATAATTAATGGTCCTAAAGCAACTTTTGGTAATGAATTTAAAACAGTTAGGTAAGGATCAAAAATCTTAGCAAGTGTTTTAAACCACCAAAGTAAAGTAGCAATAACGAATCCTAAAAGACTGGCAATAAAGAAACTAATCAACGTTTCATAAACAGTAATATAAACATGATTCCACAGATTGTTTTGTTCTAGTAAAGATAAGAAAGTTCGAACAACTCTACTAGGAGAACTAGAAAGGAAAGAATTAATCATTCCTGTTTTGGAAGCAATTTCCCATAGAACTAGAAAACAGAAAATAATTAGAAACTGCATTACATGAACCAATATTTTTTTATTTCGTCTTTTCTTTAAGAAATTCTTATGTTCTATACTACAAGTGGACATCTAAATCCCTCCAAATCTTATCATAATATTCGTTAAACTCTTTTGTTTTCCTATTTTCCATTGGAGTAGATTTATTCTTCATTTCAATATTATATATCTTTTTAACAACAGCAGGTCTTTTAGACAAAACAGCAACACGATCACTTAAAGAAATGGATTCTGCTAAGTCATGTGTTACTAAAATAGCAGTTTTTCCCTCTTTTTTAATAATATTATAAACATCTTCAGATAAATAAATTCTAGTAATATAATCTAGTGCTGAAAAAGGTTCATCTAAGAACAAAATGTCAGGATCAATCGCAAGTGTACGAATTAGTGCAACTCTTTGTCTCATTCCTCCAGAAAGAGAAGAGGGGTACTTATCCATAAACTCTGAAAGACCATAGGTTTTTAATAATTCAATTACTCTTTTTTTAGACTCTTCTGTTAAAGAATGCTGTATTTCTAATCCTAAAAGACAATTTTCTAAAATTGTTCTCCAAGGAAACAAAGCGTCTTTTTGTAACATATATCCAATTTTAATTGTTTCATTTTGAAATTTTACATTACCATCAGATTTATTTTCTAAGTTTGACAAAATAGAAAGTAAGCTTGTTTTTCCACAACCAGAAGGACCAACAATAGATAGTATTTCTCCCTCATAAACATCTAAGTCAATTCCACCAAGTGCTTCCACTTCGCCATCAAGATCTTGATAATTCTTTTTAAGCTTTCGAATACTTAAAAGTGGTTTCATAATTAATCCCTTGTATAGATTAAATCTTCATAAGAAACTTGTTTATCAAGCTCATTAGATGCTTTCATAATTTCTTGTAAGTGGTAGAAAGATTCCTCTGTAAAATTGGTAGTTTTTGGCCATGTTTCTGCTTCACGGTACCTTTTTACAACTCCAATTAAATCATTTAAAGATGTATCAGGGAAAAATTCTAACATTGCTTCTGCTACTTCTTCATCAGAGTGACTATGTACATAATCTAATCCCTTTTGAATAGCTCTAGTGAATTTCTCAATAACTTCAGGATTTTTTTCTAAATAGCTAATTCTAGCACTATAAGAAGTGTATGGAACTACTCCTCCAAGGTCCCCAATTGATGCAACGACATGACCTAATCCTTGTTTCTCTACTTGTAGTGCATTGGGTTCAAATAAAGTGACAAAGTCTCCTTGACCTCCAACAAATGCTCCTTGCATAGCAGCAAAGGCGATACTAGTATCAATATCTAAGTCATTAACTGGATCAATTCCATTTTGACGTAGGGCCCATTCAAATGTCATTTCAGGCATTCCACCTTTTCTTCCTCCAATTACACTCTTTCCTTTTAAATCATCTAAAGTAAAATTGTCAATTTTTTCTCTAGATACTAAGAATGTTCCATCTTTTTGTGTAAGTTGAGCAAAGGTTTTTAGATAATCTTTTTCACCAGCATTATATACATAAATACATGCTTCACTACCAGAAAAACCTATCTGTACATCTCCTGATAATACTGCAGCTGAAACCTTATCAGCACCAGGCGTTAAAATAAATTCAACATCTAACCCTTCCTCTTCAAAGAACCCAAGTCCTTTAGAAATATATTGTGGTGCATAGAAAACAGTGTGTGCCACTTCTGCTACTTTAATTTTCTCTAATTTTTTTCCTTCTTTTCCATCTTCTTTTTTACTAGGATTTAAATCTAAAAAGAATAAAGTCACTATCACTAAAAGACAGATGGCAACAAGTAAAACGTAAAAAATCTTTTTCATATATCCTCCTTTTCAATGATATTATATGAATTATTTCAAAATTGGTTATGAAATTTAAAAATTGACATGAATAGACAAGCAATAGAGTAAAAAATTAACTTACAAATTCCCAGCTTTTTTTAAATGAGATATAATCTTAATAGGTGATGACAATGAAGTTAAAAATATGTGGCGGAATTATATTATGTATTTCACTTTTTTTAATTTTTAGTGGATCTTCTATTCAATTTCTGGAGTCTTTCCACAAAGATAGAGAAGAAACACTGGCACTTAACCAAACAGTAGATAAATACTACGTAAAAATATCAAAAGATATGGAAGAAATTCATCAGGAAATGACAGATATGAAGCAATTCTTTTCCCTATATTATGAAAATATAGAAGAAAATAAAAAACAGTATGAAATGAAACTTTCTAAAATCGAAAATAGAAAAAAAGAGATGGAAAGTAATATAAATTTAGTCGAAAAAAGTTGTAAAAAGGTTGTCAATAAAGAAAGTAAAGAAAAATGTAAATCACTACAAGAAAATAAAAAAATGGCAAATGAATCTTATGACAATTTAAGTAAAACATATGAAGAGTTTATAGAAAACCATGCAAAATGGTTAGAAGCAAATAAAACAGTCGCAATGAATTAGGGGGTGAAAGTATGTTCCATAAGGATGATCAAATCATAGAATTTTTAGAACAAACAATGGAACTACATATCCCAGAAGAAGCCTTAAGAGATAAAAAAGAGACTTTAAAAATAATAGAAGAAAATCTTGAGGTAAAAATTCCAAAAAAGTATCAAAAAAAGAAAAAGCTAGAAAAATATTTACAAAAGGCAAATGATGATTTCTTAGATTTTACAAAAAAGCAAAGACCACATAGAATTTTAAAAAATACCCTATTTTTCATTTTATTTTTAATTCCCATGATGGTTTTAATTTTAAATGTTACAAAAAATACAAGTATTAGTTACTTGCATGATTTGAATAAACATATGTTGTCAATTTTTAATATTCTTAATATAATTAGTATTTTAATAATAATAACTTTCTTATTTTCTAAGTATAAGGAAAAATCTTTAAAGCTGAGACAAAGCACTGTTTTTATGATGGGAATCCTTATAATTTACACGATAGGTATATTTAGTTTAATAGATTTATTATATGGAAATGATAAAAAATATCAAGATTTTATAATTAGAGAATCAATGAATACAAGAAATCATCAATTTGTTGCTAACTTATTTTATAGTACAAGAACAATTGAAAATACATTATCAAAGACTAATAATTTAGATTCAACAGATGAATTATATGAATTTGAAAAGATTGACTATGAAACCAATACATATGCAAATCCATATGAAAAAGAAATTTTAACAAGAGAAGAAAATCAAATCTATAAAATAATTAAGGTAGAAGGAACATTGCGTGATGGAGTAAGTAAATATAGTGGATATATGGCAGTAGTTTATGATCCATCTAAAGTAAAAATTGCACCCAGTGTAGGAGCTGGGACATCAGAAGATTCTTTTGGACAAATCCTATCACAAATATCAAAAAATAATAATGCACTTGTTGCGATGAATGCAGGAGGTTTTTATGATCCAGACTGGAGAAGTAATGGGGGAATTCCTCATGGTACAGTAATTCAAAATGGAGAAATAAAGACAAATTATAATCGTGGAATTGAGTCTGGAGGAATTATTGGATTCAATAAGGAAAATAAGTTAATTTTAAAAAGAATGAGTGCAGAAGAAGCTATTTCTATGGGAATAAGAGATGCAGTAGATTGGGGTCCATTTTTAATTGTGAATGGAAAAAATCATTTTAAAGAAGAAACTTCAAAATGGGCATGTGCTAGAACTGTAATTGGTCAAAGAAAAGATGGTATTGTTTTAATGCTTGTTATTGATGGAGATCAACCTCATAGTAAAGGAGCCAGCTATAGTGATTTGGCAGATATTATGGAACGATATGGTGCTTATAATGCGGCAAATTTAGACGGAGGAACATCAACATCGATGGTAGAGCATCATGAATATATCAATATTCCATTTAATGGACATCAAAGAACGATTCGTAGCCTTCCAAATGCTTGGATTGTAACAAAAGATTAGAATATTTAAAAGAAAAACATAAAATATAGCGGAAAGGAGTTTCAATTTATGGAATTAAAAATTTGTACATTTAATGTAAAGAATGATAATTTGATTCAAAAATTAAAAAAGGAAACAATTCTTGATTGCTATAAGGGGTTACTATGTGAACACAAATTTGATATTTTAGCAACACAAGAGATGATAGATTCCACATTAAATGTATTAAAAGAAGAATTTAAAGACTATTCTATCTATGGAAAAAATAGGTATGGAAATAATTTTGTTACTCAAAGGATAAACTTTCTAAAAAAGTATAATGAACATGCCTCTGTCTTAACAAAATTAGAAGTTTTATCGAATAAGACAATAAGCCTTCCATGGATTCCTGGAAATATGAAAGATTTATATCAAGGAATCGTAAAACATAAATCAATAACTCCACGAATTTTAACAGATATCGTAGTGGAATTAGAAAATAAAGAAAAATTAAGAATATTAAATACGCATTTAGATTGCTTTATGTATAGTGTTAAAAAAAGACAATTAAATTATCTTTTCAATCGTATAAATAAAACAGATATACCAATAGTTCTATTGGGAGATTTCAATTCTAATTTAGAAGATAAACTGTTCAAAGAATTTGTAGAAAAATTAGATTTATTGGGATATCAAAGAGTAGAATATAATCATAAGACGTTTAGAAAATCGAAAAAAGATTTACCAATTGATCATATTTTTCTTCCAAAAAAATATAGAATTAAAAATTTTGGAGTACTTGATAATGAAATCATAAAAACGTATAGTGATCACTTTCCACTATACGTTACAATTGATATAAAAAATAAATAAAAAGAATCCAGCGTTAAGATGTGGATTCTTTTTATATTTTTAATTAGATGCTTTTGCTTGTTTCTTAGCATTACTTAAATAATTTTTATATTGCTCTTTTAAAGTGTCATCCTGAATTTTGATTTTCTTTTCTTTTCTTAACTCTTCAAGCGCAGTGATTTCTAAAGAAGCATCTTCTTTAACTTTTTCTTCCCCAAGTTCATCGACAATAATATCACGAACGGTTTTAACTTTAGGTTTTTCTTTTTGACTAACTCTATAAATAATATGGTAACCTTCTTTTGTTTTTACTGGTTCTGTAGTATATTTACCATCTTCAAGTTCTAGTGCTGCTTTTTCGAATTCATCTTCCATAGTACCATATCCAAAAGCATCTAATACTCCACCTTTGGAAGCAGTTCCTTCATCATCAGAATGTTTTTTTGCTAATTCTTCAAAATCTTCACCTTTATTTAATTTTTCAATAATTTCTCTAGCTTCCTTTAACGCAGCTTCTTCAGCAGCTTTTTTTTCATCACTAGACATCTCATTTGTAACTTCTGGACTAATTAAAATATGTTTAGCATTGATATCACCAAAAATCTTTTCATCATAAAATTTTTGAATTTCTTCATCTGTTATAATGCTCTTTGCATAATCTTCAACAGCTAAATTTCTTTTATACTGAACTGTTAGATACTCTCTAAGTCCATCCATTGTTGTAACACCAAAAGCACTTGCTGTTTGTTGTAATAACTTAGCCTCATCTCCTTGACCATAGATTTGAACCCAAGTTTCCATTTGACTCTGAACAGTTTCTTTTAATTCTTCATCATCTTCATATTTGTCATTTAGAATTTTTTCATCGATCATATCTAAAAGTACAGACAATGCATATCTATCTTTCATTTCTTTATATAAAGAATCAATTGAAATATCTTTTCCCTCGATACTAACGACTACTTCTTCTCCATTTTTTAAAGTTGGTACTTTACCACAACCAGTTGCTAAGAAAAGTACAATCAACATACTAGCTAATAATTTTTTCTTCATGCTATCCTCCTTTAAACACCTACTATCATAGCAAAAAAAAATATAAAAAACAATGAAATTTAAATAATTTAATTTTCACATAGAACCTTTTTTGATCTTTTCCATAAAATACAATGAGTAATCAAAAAAGGAGGAAAAGAATATGAATAATTACGTATCATCATCAGCAATTGTTTTAGTGTTATTTATTCTACTAGTAATTATCCTTGGAGCATGGATCTAATAAATAGGAGGTGAGTATCTATGTCTTGTCCACAAACTCAACCAACAACTTGCTGTGAAAAAAATAATAGTGGAACTGGATTTGTAATCATTATTGTATTATACATCTTACTTGCCATTATTATTGGTTCATGGATGTCTTGTTAAGACAAATAAAAAACCTAGCTAGAAACCTGGCAGGTTTTTTCTTTTCAAATATTTTCCAGTAAAAATAATATTTAAATGGAAAAAATAAAAATAGAATAGTATAATAACAACAGGTGAAAAATGATGAATGAAGTAAATTTTGTAAATCTTACATTGGAAGTATTATTAAAATCTGGAATCTTTATTACAAGTTTAAATATAAGTAATATTTTATTAGAAAATATTTACTTAAACAAAATACATAAATATAAAAATTCTATCATTAGAGAACTACCACCAATTGATATAGAAAGTATAGAAAAAAGAAAAAGTGAAATAGAAAGCCAAAAAATAAAAGTATTATTACCTTATTTAAAGAAATTAGAAAAATATACCTCAGAAGAAAATTTAAAAACGGCATATCGTAATTTGAAAGATGTTAAAGTATCAAGAAGTCTAAAACCGATTTTAAGGTTTTCAGAAAGTTATTCGAGTCTTCAGAATAAAATAGAGTATATTTTTAAGAAAAATCTCTGCCATGAATTTTTGCATTTAGCATCTACTTACTATAGTGAAAAAACAAAGGAATTATTTTCAGGATTCCGTCAGTGGAAATCAGGAAAAGAAAAAGGTGCAGAAATTGGAACAGGGATAAATGAAGGGTATACAGAGTTATTAGCATCACGAATAGAGAAAAAGAAACCTTCACTTATCTATAGAAAACAAGCGAAAATAGCGGAATTATTCGAATATTTTTTTGATAATCCAAAGGATATGGAAGATTATTATTTTAATCATAATTTACCAGGATTAATCAAACATTTAGAACAATTTGCATCAAGAGAAGAAATTATAGATTTAATACAGTTAATAGATAAATTTAATGGAAAAAATCAGCGCATAGGCCTTATTTATCCAGAATATCAGTTTATAAAAATACAGTTAACACTTTATGAATGGTACAAAAGAAAAGAAAAAAGTTCTTTAAAATTAGGAAGTTTTAGACGAAAAATATGTTCTGATAAAATAGTATCAATTTTCTTAAATAGAAAGATAAAATTACAAAGAAAAAGTTTAAAAGGAACTCCAATTTTTAAAATAGATGAACTAGTGGAAGAAAAAGAAAAGAGAAATAAATTAAGTGAGGATAAAATCAAAGAAGGAATAGAGTTCTATGCAGGAAGACCATTTGATGAAGTGTATTGTAAAATATTCCATACGACAAAAGATAAAATTAATCTGATAGAAGCAGTAAGATTATTTTGTCTAATGACTGATATAGAATTTCCTAAATCTAGCCGAAAAGAACTAAACACTCTATCAAGAAAAGTACAATGCTTAATTTTGCCAGACAAAGAAAAAACAGATTTGGAGTATGAAGCAGGAAGAATCTTACAGGAGAATATAGATTACATTTGGTTAAATAAAATCAATGAGCAATCAAAACAAAAAATAAAAAAATGCCAATAATTTGGCATCCTTTTGATGTGAATACAGCGAATATTCATTATTATATTGTCTCAGAATAAAAATATTTATTCATTTCTTGATAAATATATTAAAATAAATTTGTAGAGTAATAGAACATTTTAATTCTACTAGATATATTTTATAATACTATAAATAGTTAAAATAAGAGAAAGAAAGTTGGACAAAGTATGTATGAAATTATGGGAAATGGTGTAATTTTAGCATTAATTACGACTAAATTATTAGCAAATGTTGCTTTTAGTGAGTATACCTACTATATTGATATATGGAAACTTAAATTCATTAGTTCAAAATAAAATAAAATTACATAAAATTAGCAATTATCAAGATGCAAAGATTAGTAGACCCCAAGACCATTGAAAACTTAAAAAAAGAAATGAATAGAGAAAAAGAGAAACTTTTTTTAGAATATATAAACAAATTAAAGAACTATACATCAGAGGATAACTTAAAAACGTTACATAGAAATCTAAATACATTAGAAGTAGAACAAAGAAAAAGTTTAATTTCATCATTGCTAAGTGCAGGGGGAATCTACATTGCAACAGAAAATAAAATTATCTATGAAAAAAGTAAATTTTTTGGTCATGAATTTTTGCACTTATGTTCAAGTTATGTTGATTCAGATGAAATACTTTCTATTATGGAATTGTTAAAAACATATGTGCAAGTTTATTTTAGAGTTTTTGATACTAACTGAAAGATATTGTTAGATGAATTGAAACAAATAGTAAACGAAGCAATAAATGGATTATATAGTGGATTTTATCAAGTACATGATGGTATTTCCTTAGGAAACGGTCTTAATGAGGGATATACTGAGTTGTTAACATCAAGAATTTATGATTATGGAAAAATTTTATTTTAATCATGATTTAAATGGCTTTATTCATCATATGGAACAGTTTACTTCAAGAGAAAATATAATACAAATGATAACACAAATAGATAGTGTTAATGAATTAAAATTTCCATGGTACTTACCTAACTATATTAAAGTACAATAGGATCTTTATGAATGGTTTAACAGAAAAAATAATAATTCAGAAAAAAGACAACAATTTCAAGAATTAATTTGTGAAAACAAACTTGTATCCATTGCTTTAAAAAAAGTAAAATAAAATTAAAAGGGACATTCAAAAAGGTAATATTATTCAAAAAAAAATGGAAATCAGGAACAGGAATTTAAAGAAAAAACTAATTTTCAAGAAAATGGTGAAAAATATCATAGATAAATAAAAACATATAGAAGAATGGTGAAAAAAATTAAATTCTAAAAGAAATCCACAATTTCTGTGGAAAAACTAAAGATTAGACAAAAAAACATGGAAAAATATGCTATAATAATATCGTTTTAAATAGGACATGAAGAAAAAGAAAATAGGTGAAAATATGAACTTAGTTATCAAAGACTTAAATGTAGTAACAAAAGATCAAGAAAAAGAAATATTAAAAGACTTTTCATTAGAAATTTTACCAGGAAAAATTCATACAATTATGGGACCCAATGGTACAGGAAAAAGTACTTTATCTAAAATTATTATGGGAAGTAGTGATTATGAAGTGAAAGAAGGAGATATTCTATATAATGGAAAATCCATTCTTCCACTTACGGTAGATGAAAGAAGTCGTTTAGGAATTTTTTTGGCGATGCAATCTCCAATTAGTATTGAAGGTGTTACCAATAGTGAATTTTTAAGAACTGCTTTAAATGAAAGAAGAGAACAGCCAATTGGAATCTATCAATTTATGAAAGATATGGAACAGGGCATGAAAGATTTAAAAATGGATTCCAGCATGATGCATCGTTCAATTAATAAAGATTTTTCTGGAGGAGAGAGAAAGAAAAATGAAATTCTTCAACTAAAATTATTAAAGCCAGAACTTATTATTTTAGATGAACTAGATTCAGGACTTGATGTAGATAGTTTAAAGATTGTCTGTGATAATATACAAGAATATCGTAAAGAAAATCCTACTTGTTCCTTATTAATTATCACACATTATACGAAAATTTTAGATTACTTAATTCCAGATTATGTTCATATTATGAAAAATGGAAAAATTAGAAAAACAGGGCCATTAGATTTGGCAAAACAAATTGAAAATTGCGGTTTCAACTATACAGAGGATGTAAGTGAGTTGGTAACAAATGAATAAAATGTCAGAAAATTTACATTTAGAAAAAATAGTTATTGATAAAAATCAAAAGTTGATATTAGACTCAAATAAACTAGATAATAAAAAACAAATTGTTATAAAAAAAGGTGTAGAATGTGAGATTGAAATCATAGAGGAAAACAAAAAAATAGAATTAGAACTTCTATTAGAGGAAAATAGTAATACAGAAGTATCCATCTTCTTAGAAAATAGTGATCTTACCTTGAAAGCAAATTTGATAGGAAGAGATGCGAAAATTAAAATATCCTATAGTAATTTAAGTACGAGGGATTCTAATAATCACATTCATATATACCATAAAGAATCCAATACAAGAAGTACTGTATATTGTAATGGATACAGTAAAAAATCTTCCTCTATTCATTTTGATGTGAATGGATACGTAGAAAAAACAAGTAAAAATTGTAGCTGCATCCAAGATAGCAAGATTATCGAAGAAGAAGATAGTAAATCACAAATAAATCCAAATCTATATATAGAAAACTATGATGTAGAAGCAGCACATTCTGCTTACATTGGACCTTTTCAAAAAGATGAAATATTTTATTTAGAAAGTCGTGGAATTAGGAAAGAAAAGGGAATAGAATTATTAGTAAGAGCACATCTTTTAGGTAAATTAAAATTAGAAGAAGAAAAAAGAAGTAATCTTATTCAAAGAATAGAAAAAAATCGGGTATAACCGAAGAAAATGGAGGTGATTCTTTTGAATCGAGAAGATTTTGAAATTTTCAAGCAAGATCCATCCTTAATATATTTTGATAATGGCGCAACTACGCAAAAACCAAAAGTAGTAGTAGATAGTATTGTGGATTATTACACAAAATATACAGCAAATGCACATCGTGGAGATTATGATATTAGTTTAAAAGTAGACATGGCATATGAGGGTGTACGTGATAAAGTAAAAGAACTAATCCATAATAAAAAAAGCAAAGAAATTGTATTTACAAGTGGTGCAACAGCATCTATAAATATGATTGTCTTTGGTTTTATGAAATATCATTTGACTAGTGGAGATGAAGTACTAATCACGAAATCTGAACATGCATCTAATATTTTACCTTGGATAGATCTAGCAAAAGAAATGGGCATTATAGTTCGTTATATTCCATTAGAGAATCATTTGGTTACAATAGAAAATGTAGAAAAAATGGTAAACGAAAGGACGAAAGTCATTTCTTTAGCTCAAGTTACCAATGTTTTAGGAGATGAACGTCCAATTGAAAAAATCGGAAAACTATGTAAGGAAAATGGAATCTACTTTGTAGTAGATGGATCTCAAAGTGTTCCTCATATGGAAATAGATGTTCAAAAGCTAAATATAGATTTCTTAGCCTTTTCAGCACATAAGATGTTAGGACCAACTGGAGTGGGTGTCCTTTATGGAAGAGAAGAATTATTAGAAAACTTAAAGCCAACTTCCCTAGGTGGAGGAATGAATGCTACATTTGATAGTGAAGGCAGAATTGAATATAAATCCCTACCATCTAGATTAGAAGCAGGAACTCCAAATATCGCAGGAGTAATTGGTTTAGGTAGTGCAATTGATTATCTATTAAAGGTGGGCTTAAACAATATTCATCGTCATGAAGTAGAACTTAAGAAATATGCTATTCAAAAACTTGAAAAAATTCCAAATATAGTAATCTATAATAAAGACATAGAAAATGGAATGATTGCTTTTAATATTGATAAAGTATTTAGTCAAGATACAGCAGTATATTTAAATCACTATCACATCTGTGTAAGAGCGGGAAATCATTGCGCAAAAATATTAAAAGAAGATATACAAGTAAAAAATACCTGTCGTATTAGTTTTTACTTATACAATACAAAAGAAGAGATTGATGAACTAGTACGTGTATTAGAACAATCAGAAGATATATTTAAAATAGTATTGTAAGAAATAAAATAGGGAGTGAGATTATGGATCCAAATGTAAGAAGACAAATTCTATTAGATAACTATCAACATCCAACAGGACATGGTTTAAAAGAAGATTCAAGCTATATTAAAATAAATACAAATAATGAAAGTTGTATTGATAATCTAGATATTATGTACAAAATCAAAGATGGAAGAATAGAAGATATTTGCTTCGATGGAGAAGCATGTGCCATTAGTACATCTGCAACGAGTATTATGATCCAAAAATTAATTGGAAAAAATAAGGAAGAAGCGCAAAGAATTTTAGATAACTATGAAGCAATGCTTGATGAAAGAGAATACGACAAAGAATTATTAGAAGAATTAAATGCATATGATGAAATTTATAAACAACCAAATCGAAAGAAATGTGCATTACTACCATTTGAGTCATTAAGAAAAATCATAAATAAATTATAAAAAATAGGAAAAAGAAGGTGATATTTTGGAATTAGTAGGATTAAATAAAGAAACAGTAAACCAAATATCAGAAATAAAGCAGGAAGCAGATTGGATAAAAGAATATCGCCTAAGAAGTTATGAGGCATTTGAAAAGATAGAAAATCCAGCATTCGGACCAAAATTAAATATTGATTTTAGTAAAATCATTTATTATAAAAATAATGAACAAGAGGACAAAATTAAAGATAGTTGGGATGATATTGATACTGAGATTGTAGATGAATTAGATAATTTAGGTGTACTTGAAAGTGAATGCCATTTGGATGGAATTGGTGTTCAATATGAAAGTGAAGTTATCTATCATAATATGATTGAGGAATTAAAAAAGAAAGATATTATTTTTACATCAATTGAAGTCGCAATGAAGGAATATCCAGAACTTGTTAAAAAGTATTTTGGAAAAATTGTATCTAATAGTGAAAATAAATATGCAGCACTAAATGGATCTGTTTTTAGTGGAGGTAGTTTCATTTATGTACCTCCTCATACAAAATTAGATCGTCCTCTACAAAGTTATTTTCGTATTAACAGTCGTAATATGGGCCAATTTGAACGTACTTTAATTATTGTAGATCATGATAGTGAACTTCATTACATTGAGGGATGTACAGCACCTAACTATAGTGAATCTAGTCTCCATGCTGCTGTAGTTGAAATTTATGTTGGAAAAAATAGTAAATGTCGTTATAGTACAATCCAAAACTGGGCTCAAAATGTCAATAATCTAGTAACTAAAAGAGCCCTTGTAGAAGAGAATGGAACCATGGAATGGATTGATGGTAATATTGGAAGTAATATTACAATGAAATATCCATGTTGTATCTTAAAAGGAGATAAATCCAATGGTACTTGCATTACCATAAGTGTCGCAACAAATAAACAAGAACAAGATACAGGTGCTAGAATGATTCACTTGGGGAAAAATACAAGGAGTACAATTATTTCCAAAAGTATTGCCAAAAATGGCGGGAATGCAACCTATAGAGGAAAAGTGGATATCAAGAAAAATGCAACGAATAGTACGTCTTTAGTAAAATGTGATACTCTAATTCTAGATAATATTTCAAAGAGCGATACAGTTCCTACCAACATATGTAATAATACGTCTAGTAGTATTGAACATGAGGCAACAGTATCCAAGATTAGTGAAGAAAAATTATTCTATTTAATGAGTAGAGGAATCGACAAAGAAAGAGCAACAGAATTAATTATCTTAGGATTCTTGGAAAAATTTAGGGAAGAGTTGCCAATGGAATATGCTGTAGAACTAAATCAACTATTAAAAAGAAATTTATAAAAAAATTAAAATTTATATAATTTTAAGAATTAGAAGTAAAAAAGGAAATTTTCCCTAGGGAAAATTCTTTTTTTTCATGAGAAAATCACAAAAAACAGGAATTTTGGTCATTTGTAATCCATTTTTAACTGTGTTAGAGTACTAAAACGAAAGGAGGGAGAGCTATGCTGAATCAAGTAGTATTAGTCGGAAGACTATGCAGAAAACCAGAAATCAGAGATACTGAGTCTGGAAAAAAGAAAACTTATATCACATTAGCAGTACCACGTAGTTTTAAAAATATAAATGGTGAATATGAGACAGATTTCTTTGATTGTGTTCTATGGGATAACGTTGCCACATCTACTGTAGAATACTGTGAGAAAGGAGATATCGTAGGCGTAAAAGGTCGTCTTCAATCAAGAGTAGTAGAAGAAGATGATAAAAAAAGAACAATTACCTCTGTAGTAGCAGAGAAAGTTACATTTTTAACTTCAAAAGCCAAAGAACAACAGTAAGGTTTCTTTTTAGTTAACTTGTATCTATTTTCGACAAGATTTTTTTATAATAGGCATTATTATAAAAAAAGAGGGTGATACTGTGCTTCTTTTAGACAAAAGATTAAAAGAAATGAGAAAGAAAAATAGCTTAACACAAGAGGAATTAGCATCAAGAATAGGTCTTACAAAAACAAGTATTTGCTGTTATGAAAATGGAACTAGAACGCCAACTTTAGATACATTGATTGACTTAGCAAATGAATTAAACGTTGAATTAACATATTTTCTTGGAATTGATCAGTATCAAATATCAAGTGATGATGAAACTTACGGATTAAATGTTGCAAAAGAAGAATTAATTCTGCTACAAGAACTAAGAAAGCACCCAGAATTATATAATAAGCTATTAAATGATCCGAAAAGAATGATAGAGTTGATAGAAAAGAAAATAAGATAAGCGTAAAACAAGAAAGTTTTACGTTTTTTCTTTTCAGTCAAAAATCGATGTACAAATAAACATATTTTCGATATAATAAAGAAAAAGAATAGAGGGTGATACCATGTCAATGATGGATATTATTAATAAAAAAAGATTAGGTCATGAATTATCAGATGAAGATTTAGAAGCTTCCTTTTTAGGATATTATAGGGGAACAGTACCAGATTATCAAATGAGTGCCCTTTTAATGGCGATTTGTTTAAAAGGTATGACAGAAGAAGAAGTGTTTAAATTAACAGATATCTTCATTCAAAGTGGAGAAATGTTAGATTTAAGCGCGGTAGATGGAGTAACAGTAGACAAACACTCTACAGGAGGAGTAGGGGATAAAACAACATTAATTGTTGCATCTATTGTGGCATCTCTTGGAGTAAAGGTTCCTAAAATGAGTGGTCGTGGACTTGGACATACAGGGGGAACTATAGATAAACTTGAAAGTATTCCAGGATTTCGAATTGATCTAAATAGAGAAGAATTTATTAGACAACTAAATAAAGTTGGTTTTGCAATTATCAGTCAAACAGCCCATTTGGCACCCCTAGATAAAAAAGTGTATGCTCTAAGAGATGTTACAGGAACTGTAGAATCTATCCCATTAATCGCATCGAGTATAATGAGTAAAAAAATCGCATCAGGTGCTGACAAAATTGTCATTGATGTTAAAGTTGGAAAAGGAGCCTTATTAAAGAATCAGGAAGAAGCATTAGAAATTTCTAGATTAATGAAAAAAATTGGGGAACGTTATGGAAAAGAAGTAGACACAATGATTACTTATATGGATATACCACTAGGAACATCAATAGGTAATGCTTTAGAAGTTCTAGAAGTTATGAAAATTCTATCCAATGAAGAAAATAATTATCTAGTAGCGCTTTCCAAAGCTCTTGCAAGTAAAATGGTCCAATTAGGATTAAATATTCCAATTGATGAAGCAAGTAGAAAAGTAGACGAAAGTTTAAAATCAGGAAAAGCTTATCAAAAATTTATGGAAATGGTTGAAGCACAAGGAGGAAATATTGCTGGACTAAGAGTTAGTGCCTATACAAAAGATATTGTATCAACAAAAAAGGGACATATTATTAATATGGATGCCTATCGTTTTGGAAAACTTTCTTTAGATTTAGGAGGAGGAAGAAAGACAAAAGAAGATAAAATAGATCCAAGAGTTGGAATTGTTTTAAAGAAAAAAATTGGGGATGATGTAAATATCGGTGATGTTTTATGTACTCTTTATACAAAAGAAGAAGGATATGAACCAAAAGAAGATATTACAGACTATTATGAATTTGAAGATAACTATACACCTATAGAAAATATAGAAGAAGTAAATCCATTTTAATAAATGAAAAAAAGAAGAAATCAAAAGTTAAGTTTTCTTCTTTTTAAATATCCAAATATCGCATATAGTATTCATCAAAAGTTAAATTTTCTTTTCTCATCTGCCCAGCGATTTCTTTTCCTACATAACGGTAATGCCAAGCTTCATAGGTATACCCAGTAATCGTTTCTTTTCCTTTTGGATACCTTAGAATAAACCCATACTTATATGCATTATCCATCATCCATTGAAATTCTTTAGTATCCCCAAAACTTGTATAAATAGAAGAATTATTATCTATATCTACGACAAGACCAGTTTGATGTTCCGAAAATCCTGGTCTAGCAGAATAAGTATCTGCAGAAGTAACTCCATCTTCTGTTACATATCGGTTATAAAGATTTTCTTGGTATTGATAAGACCTATAACCAGACATAGCCCTTATAGTATATCCCTGATTTTTAGCATCTTTTGCCATTTGTTCAAATTGAATTCTAGCCTCATGAACTAGAAGACGATTTCCATTAGAGTAAAGAGAATTTATTTGTTCTAAATCATCTGGTACATAATCAGAATCCATATAAAAATATTTGTTAGATAAAATATAAATTTTATTTAGAAATGGAGTTCTTTTTGTATTTGTATAATGAGGTTGATCAAGACCGATATTAACCTGAGTAACAACATCCTCCTCCGATAAAGAACTATTCTTGGCTTTATAATTGATATATCTTTGTAACAGCTCTTTTTTATAATATGAAAATTCACAAAAAGGATTTTTATTTTCTAGATTAGAATTTTTAGAACATCCAACAGTAACTATCATGAAAATAATAATTAAAATTAAAAAGTATTTTTTCATATATTCACCAACTAATTATATTGTTACTAAAATACTATGCATAAATATTTAAATTAATTTAAGAAAGTTCTAAGAATTTATTCATATTCTTTAATAGGTGGTGTAGATAATGAAAAAGTTATTAATAATAGTGCTATGTATGACATTTCTAGTTCCTCTAAATGTAAGGGCACAAGAAGATGTGACCCCAAACGCGAAAAGTGCAGTGTTAATAGAAGCAACTACAGGTAAGATACTATATCAAAAAAATGCACAAGAAAAAGTAGCAATCGCATCTTTAACTAAAATGATGAGTCAAATAATTATTTTAGAACATATTGAACAGGGAAAAATTAAATGGGATGATATTGTAACTACTAGTAGTAATGCAGCAGGTTATGGAGGAACTCAGATATACTTACAGCCAGGAGAAAAGATGACAGTGGAAGATATGTTTAAGGGTGTATCGATGGCAAGTGCCAATGATGCAGTAGTAGCACTAGCAGAATATGTAGCTGGAACAGAAGATAATTTTGTAAAATTGATGATGGAAAAGGCAAAACAATTAGGACTTAAAAATACAAATTTTGTGAATCCAACAGGGTTAGATCAAGAAGGACATTATTCAACGGCAGAAGATTTGGCAATAATTGCGAGAGAACTTGTCCTAAATCATCCTAAAATACTAGAATTTTCTTCTCTTTATGAAGATTATTTAAGAGAAAATACAAATAATAAATTTTGGCTAGTTAACACAAACAAGCTCGTTCGTTTTTATGAAGGAGCTGATGGACTAAAAACAGGATTTACAGACAATGCTAAATACTGTATGACAGTTACTGCAAAAAGAAACAATATGCGTTTAATTGCGATTGTCTTAGGAGAAGAAGTTAGTAAAGTAAGAAATAGTGAAACAACAGCATTACTAGATTATGGATTTCAATCTTATAGTGCGAAAAAATTAAGAGAAAAGGGAACTACAATAGATAAAATTAAATTAGAGAAAAGCAATAAAAAAGAAATGGAATTAATATTAGAGGAAGATATTCAAATATTAGAGGATGCCAACTCTAGAAATAATGAATATCAAGAAAAAGTAAAATTAAATAGTTATACTCTTCCAATTAAAGCAGGAGATGTTTTAGGTAAAATTCAAATTTATACAGGAAATAAATTAATTTCAGAGTACAATCTACTAGCAAAAGAGGATGCAAAAAAACAAAACTTTATTTCTCATTTTTCTAATAATTTTAAAAGGATAATTCTGGGTGAGTAATTATCTTTTTTCTATAAAAGCAAGTAAATAATTGTAAATGATTATTGTA
>CATLHA010000019.1 GCA_949948745.1 uncultured Caryophanales bacterium | reverse complement strand
ATGCAGGCGTAAATCGTAAAGCGCTGGGAAGCGCTGCCAGAAAGAGAGCCTTATAGGCGATAGAGAAAAACCACTAGCTTAGCTAGTGGATATTTTTTTCGACATAAATTTTAAATAATATTTGATATCCTCATACTAGGTGATGAAATTGAAAATGAATTTTATTATTTCTATGATATGTTCTATCCTTTTAGGTTATTTATGTGCAACAGTTTTATTTGAATCAGAATCATCTACAAAAAGTGTATATAATGAAAAAGAAGAAATTTACTTTCTTAGATATAATAAAGAAAATAAAGAAGAAAAAATCAATTATATTAAAGTGAAAGAAGATAATGAAGAAAAATTATATGCAGGAATTTCAACTTCGTTAGAAAATGTGAAAAAAATTAAAGAAATGTATGATAACGAAGGAATTGAACTTATTGTTGAAGAAAAAAAAGTAGATAGTAAAGAATTTATTAGTGAATTATCACAATATGATATTTTATTAAAAAGTTCTAAGACAATCGATGAGATATCATCGGTATTATCCACTATTCTAGCTACTTATGAGGAATCAGTATTAGAAAGATAGGAGGTATAATTTGAAAATAAAAGATCTTCCAGAAGAATGCAGACCAAGGGAAAGAGCAATGAAAGACGGAATTAGCAATTTATCATTAGAAGAATTATTGGCTATTTTAATAGGAAAAGGGTTAAAAGATTTATCTTCTAAAGAAGTAGCATTAAATTTAATCAAGAAAAGTAAAACAGCATCCAATTTAGTGAATATTTCATACAATCAATTATTGGAAATCAAAGGAATTGGTCCTACAAAAGCAATTGAATTGTTAAGTGCATTAGAACTTGGAAAAAGAATTTACTTAAAAGTAGATAATAATCAAAAAATGATATTAAAATGTGCAGAAGATATTTATCAATATATGAAATATTTATTTTATGAAAAAAAACAAGAATATTTTTATTGTATTTATCTAAACTCAAAATGTGAAGTAATAGAAAGGAGATTACTGTTTATGGGAACAATAAATCGAAGTATCGCTCATCCAAGAGAGATTTTTAAATATGCATATTTAAATAGTGCAAGCTCAATTATTTGTGTACACAATCATCCAAGTGGAAATATCAAACCAAGTAGAGAAGATATCAGATTAACAGAGTCATTAGTAGAGCTCGGAAAAGTAAATTCAATTCCTATTGTGGATCATCTAATTATAGGAAATTCTACATATTACAGTTTCTATGAGGATGGAAAAATATTAAATTTATAGGAGTTATTATGAGAAAAAAGAAAAACTTTTATAAAAAAAGCAGAAAATATATTTGGTTATGGGTATTTTTAATAGGACTACTTGGAATTTCTAGTACAGTATCCTTTTCTACACAAATGCGTGGAACTTTTCAAGACATAGGAGTAGAAATAGGAAAATTATTTAAAAAAAGGACTATTGTATTAGAAGAATATGACAAAAACTTAATAGAATCTTTAAGAAAAGAAAATGAAAATTTACGAAATTTGTTGAATTATAAATTATCCTTAGCAAATTATAATATAATACCTGCTACGATAATTTATAGGAACACTAATTTAGAAAATACAATAATCATTGATTGTGGAAAAAAACAAAATATAGATTTTGAAAATATTGTAGTAACAGAAAAAGGTCTTATCGGAAAAGTGATAGAAGTCTATAAAAATTCCAGTTTAGTTCAATTACTAACAGATACTAAAAAATCCAATAAAGTAGCAGTATCCATTTTTTCTTCTGATAAAGAATTTCATGGGGTGCTAGATGGATATGATGCATTAGAAAAAGAATTTAAGGTTACAAGTATTGAGAATACAACTGAAATAGAAGTTGGAAGTGAGGTAGTAACTAATGGGTTAGGAGGACTGTATCCAAATGGTATTTTTATTGGAACAGTATCGAAAATAACGAAAGATGAAATAGGAGTGTCTATTGTATTAAAAGTAAAATCTAAAGTAGATTTTACTAACATAGGATATGTCTTTGTATTAGGAAAGTAGGGAAGAAATGATATTACTTGGATATTTTTTAGATGCAATATTAAATAATATATTAATAAAAGTAAATATAATTCCATGTTTTTCTTTAATTATTTCTTACTTTATCTACTTAAAAAGAAAAAAATTAGATTATTTTTTTATAGAAATTGGTATTTCTAGTTTTTTAGCATACCTGTTTTTCAATAAAAACTTTCTTTTTGATTTTTCCTATTTTCTTTCTTTTTATACAATTATTGATTCCTTATCTAAGAAAAAATTAAATAAAATATTAGGAATTAGAAATCTTTCTTTTTTAATTTTAGGATATTATATCTATGAAGAAATTTATTTATTTTTTCTTCAATCTCCAGTACCCATAATTTTTTTAATAATGAATATATTAGAATCAATGCCATTAAATTTACTGATAGGTTTTCTTCTTTTAAATATAATTGGTATAAAAGTGAAAAAAGTTAATAAAATCTAATAGGTGGAGAATCTATGGAAAAGTATAAATCAGTAGAGAAATATTTAAATCGTCAAATAAAAAATAAAGATAATGAGATGTCAAAGCAAAATAAGAAAAAATTAAGAAGTAATTTATTAAGTTTTATTAATCGTACTTTATTATCAGGAATTCTTCTTTTAACAGTTTTGTGTATGATTAAGATGAATCCAGAAACAAAAGATATTATATATAAAAATGTGTATAGTAAGAATATTTCTTTCGCTCCTTTCAGAGAATGGTATGAAAAATATTTTGGTAACTTATTTCCAGAAGAAATATCAAAAAAAATTCCGAAAGATCAAATGGTATTTCAGGAGACTTTTGTTTATCAGAAGAAAGAGGATATCAAGGATGGGGTGAGAGTTAGTGTAGGAAAAGGATATCTAGTACCAGCCTTAGAAAGTGGAATCATTGTGTTTATGGGTGAAAAAGAAGGATATGGAAATACATTGATTATTCAACAAATGAATGGAGTAGATGCTTGGTATGTTGGAATTAATTTAACTGAATTAAAATTATATGATTACATAGAAAAGGGAAGCTTACTTGGAGAATCTAAAGAAAAAGAATTAGATTTATATTTTCAAAAAGAAGGAGAATTTGTAAATTATCAAGACTACATTTCTTAAAATTCATATTCATCCATTATTTTACCTATTTTTATTTTTAGCAGCATTAACAGGTTCATTTAGAAAGATGATTTTATTTACATCTTTAATCTTAATTCATGAGCTTGGTCATTATGTAACAGCGTATCTTTTAAAATGGAAAGTAAAAGAAATAAGGCTATATCCCTATGGAGGATGTAGTCATTTTGAAGTGGATTTGAATAAATCTACTTTAGAAGAATTTATAGTATTAATTATGGGACCTATTGTACAAATAATATTCACGTATCTTTGTACTTTTTGTCTAAGAGAACAAGATACACTTTTTCTAATAAATAGTAGCAAAATCTTATTAATATTCAATTTATTACCAATTTATCCACTGGATGGTGGAAAACTATTATTTATATTTTTAAGTTTATTATTTCCATATTACTGTACATTAAAATATACTTATTATATAAGTTTGTTTTTTTACTTAAATATTTTCTTTTCTATCATTCTTATTCATAAATCTTGGTTTTGGGTCTTTTTATTTTTTAGTTTATTTTTTAGACTTTGGGAAGAACAAAAAAAAGGAAATTATTTGTATGAAAAGTTTTTATTAGAAAGATATTTGAATATTTATTCTTTCAAAAGGAAAAAGATAATAAAATCACCATTAGAGATGAAAAAGGGATACAAACATTTATTTTTTTATCAAAAAAATCTATTAGAAGAAAGAAAATTCCTAGATATTTATTTTAAAAATATTGAAAAGTATAGAATATAAGTTAAAGAAGTGAGTTATAATAAATGAAATTAAAAGACGGAACAGGGGATATGTATGAACGAAATAGAGAAAAAAGTTAAAGGATTTATTAATAGTCCATTAAAAAACTTAGAAATTGCTGATGTAAATACTTTTACTACAGATAGGGGAATTAAAATAAGAAGAAAAATTAATGCCCCAGTAAGAAAAATTTTTGAAGTTGTAGGTACTAAAAGAAAAATTCATGTAGAAAGGTACCCACATCTTGAAAAGGGAGAAAATTACGTTTTTATATCAAATCACTCATTTGATGAAGATATTATTGCCACACTATCTCAATTAGGTTGTCATGCTTATGTATTAATTGGAACAACAGATCAATTAGAATATAATCCATTGATGTATGCAGCCTGGGTAAATGGTTTAGTCTATGTAAATCGATTGGATCCAGTAAGCAGAAGTGAAGCATTACCAAAAATGGAACGAATTATTAATGCTGGATCTAGCATGTTAGTGTTTGGTGAAGGTGGATGGGATAATACAGAACATAGACCAAGTAATCCACAATTTGCAGGGGGTGTTTTATTAGCCCAAAACACAAATAGAAAAGTAGTTTTAGTATCTTCCTATAATGAACATGATTCGAAAGATATCTATATGAGTTTTTCTGATCCATACGATATTTCAAAAATAGAAGAAAGAACTGCACGTAGAGAAATTGCAAATAAATTAGGAGTTATGACTTTAGAACACATGTTTAACCATGCAAGTACTAATAAACGAAGTGATTTAGAAAAATATTCTCCTACAGGAGATATTTATCTAGATTATATGGAACAAAGAAAAAAAGAATATATGAGAGTAAAATGGAGTAGAGATGTGTGGGATGAAGAACTAACAACCTATACTGATTGGGAAATGGCATATCCAGAAGAAGTTCGTTCTACATTTGATAATGTTAAAGTAAATGCTAATAACGCATATGTAATGGCTCCAGTTCTATTAGAAAGAGAAATAGATAAAGAGTATGATTTTAAAGTATATATGAAAAAAAATTGGAATAAATAAAGAAAAAGCATCATAAATAGGTGCTTTTAATTTTGGATAAGACATGCTATACTGAGAAAGAATAGAGGTGTAGTACATGTCACTGGAATTTGAAATGCCCTTAGTTTCATTGATTTTTATTATTCTATTAGGAGGAATATATTTTTCAAAAAAAAGAATTAAACTAGTAGAAAATAAAACATATGAACTAATTCTAATATTTTCTTTTTTAGAAATAGTAATTGATACTGTTATTCATTTTATATGTGCTATCTATGAATTTGATATTATTTTAACAGAGTATTATCAGCTATTTAACTTTTTAAATAAAATATTATCAATGTTATTTATTATGATTTTTAGCTGTTTATTTTGTTATACTGTAATGATAACTTATGAAAAAATTAAAAATCATCCAAAGAAACTAATTTATTCATTAATAGGACTTAATATAATTTCTGCATTAGTACTTTCATTTACGAATATAGAGCTAGTAGATATTGGATTAGTAACTAATGTAAAGGGAAGTACCATTACAATAGGATATTCGATAGTTGCTGTACTAATTGTAGGTTCACTTCTAGTAGCTATAAAAAATATTAAAAAGTTTGATAAAAGATATTTTCCGATTTTCTTTGTTTTCATAATTATAAGCTTTCTTTATATTGTAACTTTAGCTTTTCCAGGATTGATTATTTATGATGTAATTTTAGCCTTGATGTGCTATATTATGTATTTCACGATAGAAAACCCAGATTTAACAATTATCAATGAACTGAATATGGCAAAACGACATGCTGAACGAGCGAATCAAGCAAAAACAGATTTTTTATCTAGTATGAGTCATGAAATAAGAACACCATTAAATGCAATCGTTGGATTTAGTGATTGTATTTTAGAAGAAGAGAGTTTAGAAAAAGCAAAAGAAGATGCCAAAGATATTATTATGGCTTCTCAAAACTTACTAGAGATAGTCAATGGTATTTTAGATATTTCTAAGATTGAAGCGAATAAAATGGAAATTATTGAAACAGATTATGAACCTAAAAAAATATTTGAAGATTTAACTAGACTTGTTTCAACAAGAATCGGTGACAAACCAATTGAATTAAAAACAGATATTGCGATAGATTTACCATATAAACTTCATGGAGACTCGGGAAAATTAAAACAAATTATCACTAATATTTTAACCAATGCTGTCAAATATACAGAAAAAGGATTTATTAATTTTGTAGTTGCCTGCGTAATCGAAGATAATAAAGTAAAATTAGTAATGTCTGTAGAAGATACAGGTCGTGGAATAAAACCAGAAAAAATGAATAGTTTATTTACAAAATTTGAAAGATTAGATGAAGATAAAAATACAACACTAGAAGGTACAGGACTTGGACTTGCGATTACAAAAAAATTAGTAGAAATGTTAGGCGGAAAAATTGTTGTACAAAGTGTATATGGAGAAGGAAGTAAATTTACAGTTTATTTACAACAAGATATTGTAGAACTTCATTGTACAGAAAAAGAATCTATAAATCCTATAAAATTAAATTCGAGTGAAATTTATGATTTTTCTAATAAACGTATTTTAGTAGTAGATGATAATAAAATTAATATTAAAGTAGCTAGTAAATTATTAGAACCTTACAAAGTAAAAGTAGATACTTTAGAAAGTGGTTTTGAATGTATTGAAAAAATAACACAAGGAGAAAAATACGATTTAATCCTTATGGATGATATGATGCCGAAAATGACAGGTGTTGAAACATTCCATAAGTTAAAAGAGAATAATAACTTTCATACTCCAACTATTGCCTTAACAGCAAATGCTATTGTTGGAATGAGTGAAAAATATATAGCAGAAGGATTTTCCGATTACTTAGCGAAACCAATTGAAAAAGATTGTCTTCAACAAGTTCTAAATAAATTTCTTTTAACAGAAAATACTAAAACTATATCAAAAAATAATCAAAAGGAAGATTTAGAAATACTAGAAGATGATTCTAGTACAGATATTAAATTTTTAAAAGAACATGGAATTGATGTAGAAAAGGGATTAGAATTATTAGAAGATATAGAAACATATAAGGATACTATGGACACATTTATTACTGGTGCCACATTAAGATTAAAACAACTTGCTTCTTACAAAGAAAATTCAGATATGGAAAATTATGCAATTTTAGTTCATGCATTAAAGAGTGATTCTAAATATTTAGGATTTACTAAATTAGCGGAACTTTCTTATGAACATGAATTAAAGTCAAAAGAAAAGGATGCTTCCTATATTAAGGAACATTTTAATGAACTTTTACAAGAAGGAGAAAGAATAATTCAGATTTCTAAAGAGTATAGAGGAAACAATGCAAAGTAAAAAAACTAGCATTGCTTTTTTTTCTTCATTTTACTATAATAAGTATAGAATAAGATAGGGTGATAAACATGAAAAGGATAAATAATAAAGGATTTGCAGTTTCCGTAGTGTTATATGCATCAGCTACGATTATAGTACTTGTCCTACTTTTAATCCTATCTGTTCTATCAACAACTAGTAAAAATACCTATGACCTGGGAGAAATGGTAAAGGAACAAGTCAGTGGTGTAACAGGAACCACCTATCAACTTCGAAATTTAGTAATTAATAGTAGTTTTGAAAATGATGGAAATGGTTGGACTACGAATATGACTACTGTAACAAATACTTTAGGAAGTTCATTAAGCAATGACAATTTCCATTATGGAAATAAAAGTATTCGTGTCAATCCAAGAGGTTGGCAATATCAAAAATTATCAAGTGTTTCTGTAGGAGATAAACTCTATGTTTTAGCTTATGCCAATGTAAGAAGTGTATCTGGTACTGTAACAGTCGGAATATCCAATAATTCTTTAAAAGATACTGGAGGATCGAATGGAGTTTTTTTAGCAGCATCAGAGGGAAGCTTTAATCTAAATCGAACTACAACCGGATTCGAGAGAGTAAGTGCTATTACAACAGTAGGGGCAGATTCAGAAGTGTTTGTTCAAGTTGGAGCTGCTACTAGTTCTACTACGGATTCTTATATAGATGATATTTTGGTCTTAAATCTAACGAAAACCTTTGGCGCAGGACAAGAGCCATCCCTAGCTTGGTGTGAAAATAACTTAAAATACTTTAATAGTATGTCGACTTTAACAATTTATGATAATTAGTGAATAGAATTCTTCTTTTTGATTCAATATGAATACGAAAGGAGAATTTTTTTATGGCACGCCACAAAGTAGAAATTAGTGGTGTGAATACAGCGAACATGAAGGTTTTAAGTAGTAAAGAAACAGAAGAATTATTTATAAAGATGAAGGAAGGAGACCCTTTTGCAAGAGATGACTTAATTCAAGGTAATTTGAAATTAGTATTAAGTCTTTTAAAAAGATTTCATCATAGAGAAGAAAATATGGATGATTTATTTCAAGTTGGATGTATTGGACTAGTAAAAGCAATTGATAATTTTGATTTAAGTCATGGTGTTAAACTATCTACTTATGCAGTTCCTATGATTTTAGGAGAAGTAAAAAGATATTTAAGAGATAATAATAGTATCAGAGTCAGTAGATCTATTAAAGACTTAGCTTATAACAGCATGAAAGAAAAAGAAAAAATCACGTTAGAAAAGGGAAGAGAAGCTACAATTGAAGAAATCGCAGAGTCGTTAGGTGAAAATATTTCAGATGTAATGACAGCATTAGATTCTGTAAGAAGTCCAGTTAGTATTTTTGAACCAATTTATAATGATGGTGGAGATACAATTTATTTATGTGATCAAATAGAAGATGAAAGATTACAAAAAAAGGATTTGGATGTAAACCTAGCTTTAGAGGATGCAATTAAGGATTTAAGTGAAAGGGAAAGACGGATTATAGACGAGAGATATATCATAGGAAAAACACAAATAGAAATTGCTAGTGAACTTGGAATTAGTCAAGCACAAATCTCTAGACTAGAAAAAAATGCTATTAAAACATTAAAAAAAGTGTTAAGATAAATATAGGTGGTTTAGTTGAAAGCAGTAGAAGAATACAGTTTAAAAGAAATAAATAAAATTGAGGATGAAAAGTTAAGAGAGCAATATAAAAAAATGTATGAGTATGCAATTCAAAGTTTAATATCTACCCCATTCGATAGAAGAATTAGAAATTATTACCCAGACGTGTCAATTAGAGAATTTGAAAGAATATTGGAAAGAGAAACAATAGAACACACTTCTTTTTATAATTTACCAAATCAATTAGTATGTTTCTATCCAACATTGAAAGAACAAAGTGCATTAAGTAACCAAACTTGCGCTTTTTCAGGATCAAAAATAAAAAATGGAAGTTTATATTATTGTTATCGTCCATTACTAGATGTAGTAAATTCTAATTGCCAATATGTATTAAAGAAAACAATTAAAGTAGAGACAGCATATTTTTCAGATTTACCAAGAACTATTCAAGAATTTGATATTTTTGCACAGAAAGTTGAAAATTATTGGAATTATCCAAATGATATAGTAGATTATGAACAAATCAATTACTATCTTGGAGGAGCAGTAGAATTATTAAAATTAAATAAGAAAAGGAAAATAAAAAGATGAAGTATGAATATAAGACAAATGGAGTTTGCTCTAAGAAGATTACATTTGATATAGAAGATGATAAAGTATTTAATATTTCCTTTGAAGGCGGATGCCCAGGAAATTTAAAAATGATTTCTAAAATTTTAAATGGGTGGAAGATAGAAGATGTTATTTCTATGTGTAAAGGAAATCTTTGTGGGATGAAACAAACTTCTTGTGCAGACCAATTAGCAAAAAGTTTAGAAAAAGTATTAGAAGAGGAGAAACAACCAAACTAGTTTTCTTCTTTTTTTCTTTTTTTCGCATATATTGTATTGGTGATTTCTATGTTACTTTCTGACTTACAAAGAAAAAATATTGTGAATGTAGTAGATGGAAGAAATGTAGGAAATATAATTGATGTAAAAATAGAAGAATCTACAGGAACAATTTTATCCCTAATCATCGAACCAAATAAGAACTTATTTTCCTTTTTTGGAAGAGGGGGAGATACTGAAATTCCTTGGAAAAGTATTACTAAAGTTGGGGAAGATGTTATTTTAGTAAAATTAGATATATAAAAGTATTGACTATTGGAATAAATTGGGAGTATAATAAATACAGATGAAGAAATTCATCTATCGGAACATTTGGGCTTCGTTTTGTCTACCAAATGTTCCAAAATTGGTGGTTGTACCAACTTTATAGTTGGTACTTTTTATTTTTGTAAAAAAATATATAAATTATAATGAATATGTAGTATAATATAAATAGATGAGAAATTCATCAAAAAAAGAATACCTAGTTTCTGTATGCTAGGTACTATTTCTTAATTTTTTTGGTAAGTACCAGCGATGTTGTTGGTACTATTTTATTGTCATGATAATAATCACAAGAATAAGAAGGATTATGATGAAATAATGATATTTGTCAATTTTTCTCATAGTCCACCCTTTCCATTATAAAATGAAGGAAATAGTACCTAAAAAACTAAGTATTCATAAGTATCATACAATTTTTTAGTCAATCGGTAAAATTATTTAAAATATATAAAGAATTTTTTTCATCATTCATAATTAGCTTATATTGCTTATGTTTTTTTAAATATCGATTCGCTTTTGATTTATTTTCTACAATAAAAGTATTAAAGTGATATTTCTTAAATACAGAAGTATCATTTTCTTTTTCTAAATTACAAACATCACATAAAATAGAATCTATGTATAAATCAGCACGACCATCAATAAAAACAGGAACATCCTTATAAATTAAATATCCCCCAAGATTATAGGAATTATAAAGAACAATGTCCTTATCACTTTTTAAATAATTTATCATTTCATTAGATATCAATTGAAATTTTGGAGAAATAAAAACAAAAGAATAAAAAATAATAATAATAGTAATAAGTGAAATAAAAATAGGAAAAAGATCTATTTTTACTTTTTTACTACTCCAATACTTAGGAATAATATTCATGGATACTATAAAGAGATAAGGAATAAATCGAGTCGATTTGATTCCCAAAATAGTAAATAGAATAAGTAAAATAATATCTACCAATTGATGTTCTTTTTTATATTTAAAAATTGTATAAAAAATTAATACCATAAATAAAAAATAAAAACATCCATCCACACTAAATAAATTTAATCCCTGCCATTCATCAATACAATGAATCATTGTTGTATATGTCATATTAAGATATGGATAAAATAGTATCTTAACCCCATTAGGGTTTAATGGAATGATAAAAATAGAAGTTAAGAACGCATATAAATACTTAAGAAGTTGATTTCTCTCTAACTTTTTATTTTTTATATATGGAAAGCGAATAGGAAGTAAATGAATAGATAGAAAAATTCCATAAATAATATAACTTAAATTACTACTTCCACCATGACAATTACTCCAAAAAAAGGAAATTATTGGAGCAAAGTAAATTAGTTTAGAATTCTTATTTTTTAAATTGTCATATGAAAAAGATAGAGTAATCGTAAAAAATAAAAAGCTGAGTAAATGAGGTCTCGGAATTGTTTTATTTGCAAATATTAACATACCTACTAACGAAAGACAAATTGTTTGAAATGGATATTGATAAAGTAAACTCTTATTTTGTTTAAAAAGAATCAAACTAATTAGAAAAATCATAAAAAGTACATAAAAGAAAATCCCAACATTAGAAAATATTTGAAAAATAAAATATATCAATACCTCAAATAACCATTCATGAGAAATCCAGGATAAATGATTACTTTTCGCATACCAAGAAAAGACATCTGTAAAAGGAATTTGATGATTCTCTACGATATAGGAACCAGCTTTTAAATGCCAATAAAAATCATTTCCATAATGAAATAAAAATATACTGATACAGATAATCAAAATAAAAGTAATAGGTAATAGATATTTCTTATTTTTCATAATGACTTCCTCCTACCAATATTCTAACACAAATTAGAAAAAGAGATAATGAAATATAAAGGTTCATGATATAATAAAAAAGAGATTTAAGGTGGTATTATGAAAAAGGAATTATTAGCTCCTGCAGGAGACTTTGAAACACTAAAACAAGCTATTCATCATGGCGCAGATGCAATCTACTTAGGCGGTAAGAAATTTGGCGCTAGAAAATTTGCTTCTAATTTTGATGAAGAGGAAATGGTTAGTGCCATTAAATATTGTCATTTATATGGAGTAAAAATCTATGTAACAGTAAATACAATGATTTATGAAGAAGAATTAGAAGAAGTAGTAGAATATGTATCTTTTTTACACCATGCCCATGTAGATGCGGTTATTATTCAAGATTTGGGTTTAATTAAAATATTAAGAGAAAAATTTCCCAATCTAGAGCTTCATGCATCTACCCAACTTCATAATCATAATCAGGAACAATTAAAATTTTTAGAAGAATTAGGAATTAAGAGGGTTGTAGTTGCAAGAGAATTAAGCCTAGATGAAATTAATAATTTAAATACTACAATGGAAATAGAATGTTTTATTCATGGGGCTCTATGTGTTTGTTATTCAGGTCAATGTTTGTTTAGTAGTCTTCTCTTAGGAAGAAGTGGAAATAGGGGATCTTGTGCAGGAATTTGTAGACTACCATTTGAATTATTAGAAGATGGCAAAAAAATAGAAAGTGAAGGAAAGTATCTTTTAAGTCCAAAAGAATTAAATACAATGGACCATATAGAGGAACTGATGAGATCTAATATCGCAAGTTTTAAAATAGAAGGAAGAATGAAATCCCCAACCACCATAGGATTTATTGTTTCGCTTTATAGAAAACTAATCGATGGATATGAAAAAAAAGAACCATATCAAATTACAGAAGAAGACAAAAAAAATTTAAAAATGCTTTTTAATAGAGAATTTACAGATGGATACTTATTTCATTCCACAGTATACAATTTAATGAATATTAAAAGTCCTAATCATATTGGATATCCTATTGGAAAAGTAGTATCCATAAAAAAAGATAAAATAGAACTAGAACTAACAGAAGAATTAAATCAAGAAGATGGGATTCGTTTTTTAGAATCAGAAACAGGAATGATTGTAAACTTTTTATATGATAAATCGATGAAATTAACTAACTCAATAGATAAAAATTGTCATGCTTTTATTGATAATAAAGCGATAGTTCAAGTTGGAGATATCGTAATGAAAACACTAGATCATAAGTTGCTTAAGTCTTTGGAACAATACTCTTTAAAGAAAATAGGAGTTTTACTAGAAGCAAATGCATCAGTAGAAAATGGATTTACTTTAACTGTGATTGATGGAGAAAATAAAATTACCAAAACAGCCTATATTGTTCAACAAGCAAGGGAAAATCCTACAACAAAAGAAAGAATTATAGTGCAACTAAATAAAACGGGATCTACACCATTTATCGTAGAAAATATCAAAATAGAAATGCCTGAAGATTTATTCATTCCTATTTCTTCTTTAAATGAATTAAGACGATCAGTTCTTGAAGAGTTAATGACTGTTAGGGAAAATAAAGGAATAGAAGTTATAGAAAATAATCAAAATAATAATAGAGAAGAATATCCAGTTGCGAGTAAACTTAATTATACAGCCTCAATCTATACGAGAGAACAATTAGAAGCTTGTATAGAAAGTGGGATTAATGAATTCTATACAACGGATTTTTCTCTATATCAAGAATATAAAGATAAAATAAAGATATATTATAGACTTAGTAGGATAAATCAACATCATAGAAATTATCAAAAAGAAAGATTATTAATTGGAGAATATGGTTCTTTACTATATGCAAAAGAAAATGAAGTAGTAAGTGATTATTTTCTAAATATCGCAAATCATAAAGCAGTGGACTATTTATTTTCCAAAAATGTATCTAGAGTTACTATATCCGTTGAAAATAATCTTACTCAGTTAAAAAAATTGTTAGATGCATATGAAGTAAAACCAAACTTAGAAATGATTATCTATGGAAGGATAGAAGCTATGGTTATGAAATATTGTCCACTATCTTTAATAGTTAATAAAAAGGAAACCCCATGTAATTGTTGTAGAAATGGAAAAAAATATCAATTAAAAGATAGAAACAATGCAATATATCCATTGCGACAAGAAAATGAGAAAACACATATTTTTTATCATACACCTGTAGAAATAGAGGTAGATGACTATATCCAAATTGGAATTAAAGCATTTCGGTTTGAATTTATAGAGGAATCAGGAGAGGAAATTAAATCAATTATAAAAAAATACCGAAAGTAACTTTCGGTATTTACCTTTTCATGATAAAATGTAGACAAGGATAGGTGATTTTATGAGAAGTCCAAAAAAGAAAAAAGAAAAATTAAATGTAATGGGCTATGTAAAACTAATCATATTAGTTGCAGTAACTATTTTTCTAGTTTTATTTATTAGAAATATCTATTTAAGTAACATAAATTATAAATTAAATATTCCAGTGATTCGTGAAACCCTAAAATTAGAAATAAATAAAGGAGAAATTTATAATTACGTTAGAGATAATCCTAATGCAGTAATCTATGTTGGAGTTGCAAGCGATAATAATTGTAGAACATTTGAATTAGATTTTAATAGAATTATCAAAAAAGAAAAATTGGAGGAAGAAATCATATACCTAAATTTAGATAAAAAGAGTGGAATTAAATCTTTTTTTAAAGAATTTAATAAATTCTATAATACAAATTTAAAAAAATATCCTTCTATCATTATTTTTCAAGATGGAAAAGTAGAAGATATTTTAAATATACCAACAGGAGATGGATATTCAAGTACAACTATAGAAGAATTTTTAAATGAATATCAGGTGGTAAATCAATGATCAATATTGTTTTATACCAACCAGAAATTCCACAAAACACTGGTAATATCATGAGAACTTGTGTTGCTACTGGATCTAGATTACATTTAATAAAACCATTAGGATTTGAAATAGATGATGCACATTTAAAAAGAAGTGGAGTAAATTATATTGATAAATTAGAATATATAGTTTATGAGAATTGGGAAGATTTTAAAAATAAAAACAGTGGAGACTTTTATTACTTTACTAGATATGGTCATAAACCTCACACTAGTTTTGATTATAGTAATCAAGAAAAAGAAATTTATTTAATTTTTGGAAAGGAATCTACAGGAATCCCTAAAGAAATTTTAAAAGAAGATTTAAAACACTGCATGAGAATACCAATGACAGAAAATGTTCGAGCTCTAAATTTATCCAATTGTGTTGCCATTTGTACTTATGAAGTACTTAGACAACAAAATTATGGAACATTGTTAAGGGAAGAACCACATAAAGGTGCAGATTATTTAGAAAGAGACTAAAAAAAAGGAAGCAACAAGTGTGCTTTCTTTTTCTAATCAATAAAACTACTAGCTTTCAATTTTTCAATAATTCTTTTTTCTGCCTGATTTCCAACCAAACGAGCAGAGGTAGTTTCTTCTTCTCCTTCTTGGTAGAAGATTAAAGTTGGTGTAGAAGAAACTTCAATAGATTCTTGTTGTTCTATTGTTAATTTACTATAGTTTAAATACTTTATTTCAACCTTATATTGTTTCGCAACTTTATTTAATTTTGGACGAAAACCTTTACAGGCAGAACAACCATCCTTCATAACTTCTAATACAAAAGTTTCTTTATTTTTTAATAACTCTTTATATTCATCATAAGTAATTTCTACTAAATAACTTTTAGAATTACATCCAGTAGTAAAAAAGAGTGAAATTACTATCATCAATATTAAACAATATTTTTTCATAAGCTCTTCCTTTCTATAACCTATGTATTCATTCTATCTCTTTAAAATAAGAGTTGTCAACTGAGGATATCACTTCTACTAAAAAAGAAAAAAGAAATCAATAAAATTTCTTTTTTTTTCTTTTGAAATAAGTTATAATGATAAAGAATAGACAATAGGAGGGGTAGAAAGTGGTACTTAGAAAACCATATGCGTTTCTAATAAAAAACTTTAAAAAGATTAATATCCTATTATTAGCTCTTGTTATATTTATCGCATACAAAGATGTTTCTCTTTATGGGTTTTTAAGAGACTACGCAAGCACTGGTATCTATAATGAAACATTAGATTCCATTAGCAATTACATAAATGTGCTTGGATATTTAGCACTAATTTTCATATTCTTAATATCAGGAGTACTAGCATATCTATTAAAATATAAAAATAAGCCATATGCATCATATCTATATATATTGATTTCTAACATACTAACATTTGTTTTGTTTATTTATGTACACAATCATTTCTCATTAAATGCAAGCCATGGATATAGTACAGAATTATCTAGAAATATGATGTATGTTACATTAGTAACAGTAATACCATATGCATTTACAATATTACTGTTATTAATAAGATCTATGGGACTTGATTTAAAAAAATTTGGTTTTAGTGAAGATAAAGAATTTTTAGAAACTAATGAAGAAGATAGAGAAGAAGTTGAAGTAGAAGTTGCTTTTGACAAAGATATCCTAATCAGACAGTTAAAAAATAAAGTCCGCATGCTAAAATATTTCTTTTTAGAACACAAATTTCCTGTCATAGTAGCAGTAGTAGCAGTTACCTTGATATCTGCATTTAGTATATATAATTATGTATATGTATATCATAAGGTTTATAAAATGAATCAGACTTTTACTTCCAATAATTATAAATTTACAATATTAAATACATATGTTACAGATAAGGATTATGCTGGAAATGTTATTTCTAAGGAAGGAAGATACTATTTAATATTAGATCTAAATATAGAAAATTTAAAAAATTTAAAAAGAGACTTCGATATTACGAAATTTATTCTATATGTAGATAATCATAGTTATGTACCAGATAGTCGCTTTAATAATTATTTTAGTGATGTAGGTAGAATCTATGATGGAGAGGGAATTGGTAGAAAGAAAAAAGAAAATTATATTTTGATATATGAAATAGAAAAACCTACCGAAAAAAGTAATTTCTTACTAACATATCAAGATTTAATTACAAAAGATGCAAAAACAATAAGAGTAAGAATACAAATTCGTGATTTAAGTAAATTTGTTCAAAAAGATAATAAAAAATTAGAAGAAGAATTAGAAATACCAATTAACTTAGAAGAAAAGAAGAAATTTACAATAAATGAGTTTTTAGTAACAGACTCAGTAAAATATACATATGAGAAATGCTTTGTAAAAAACTGTCCGATTTATGAAGGAACCTTAGTAAAGAAACAAGGAAGAACAATTATTAGACTAAAAGGAGACTTTGGAGAAGACTCAATGGAACAGTTTATAAAGTTTATGAAAAAGTATGGAAAAATAAAATATACAATCAATGGAACTACGAAAGAAGAACAAGCAAAATTTATGATAGAAAAAAATTATCGTGGAAAGATGCTTTATTTATCAGTCCCTGAAGAGATAAAACAGGCAACTACCATTGATTTATTATTTACAGTACGTACATATCAATATACCTATAGAGTAAAAGGGGTGGAATAAGATGAAGACAGAAGAAAAACCAAAAATAAAAAAATTACTGATTATAGCGGGCATTGGTTTAATACTAATTGCGATAGGTCTTTTATCTTGGAAAGTATATTTCTCTAAATATTATCAATTTCATAATCAAGAACAAGCCTTATTAAAGGGAACAAAGAGTTATTATGAAACGTATCCAAGATATCTTCCAAAAAAGGAAGAAACTAGAGAAGTTACTTTGGAAGAATTATATGATGCTGGAAAGGTAGATATATTAAAGGTTCCAGGCACAAATAAATTCTGTAGTACAGATAGTTGGGTTAGAGTTTATCAGAATAAGAATGGAGAATATGAATATTTTGTAAATCTAGAATGTGATAAATTTAAATCTAGAATTGATAGTGAAGGACCTAAAATTGAATTAAATGGAGATTCTACCATTATTGTAGATTATGGTACAGAGTATAAAGATCCAGGTGTGAAATCAGTTACAGATAATATTGATGGAAAAATCGATGTAAGTAAGGTTAATGTTGATTCTTCTAAAGTAAATATGAAAAGACCAGGATTATACAAGGTAACTTATACAGTTAGTGATAAAATCCGCAATGAGACAAAAGTAACAAGAAATGTTCAAGTAGTAGACAAGCTTTATTCTTTTGTAAAAAGAAATACAGATGAATCTAATTACTATAAAGGTAAAGACATTAATAATTATGTACAATTTTCAGGAATGCTTTGGCAAATAATTAATGTAAATAAAGATAATTCAGTAAGAATAATTTTAGCAAATGCAAGTAGTAATGTAACATTTGGAAAAGCAGAAAAATTTACAGATACGAATATCTATCGATGGCTAACAAAAGAGTTTTACCCACATTTAGAAAATTCAAAAAAATACATCGTTCCAGATGCAAAATGGTGTAGTAACAATACAATCTATGATTTAACTGATATTCCAGAAGAGTGCAATGGGGAACAATTCACTGGTCCTATAGGTTTAATAAATATAAAAGACTTAGTAAATACATCCATAAACCGAAGTAGTTTTCTAAAGGTAAGACAATATTATTGGTCGCTAGATACAATAAATTCTGATAATGCTAATATAATTTACGCTACAGACTATAATGGATTTTTACGTTATGGTACAAATCTTTTTTCTGCTGTAAAACCGGTAATTAATTTAAGTAAAGATGTATATATAATGAATGGTAATGGAACAGTAGATAATCCATATAAATTAAACGATTATGATTATGGTAAAGAAAATCAAGAAATTAAAAATCGCTTAGATGGAGAATACTTTTCTTATTCTGGATATCTATTTAGAAAAATAGGGGTTGACCAAGACGGAAATGTAAAAATGATTATGGCAAGCAATTTAAAAGATCCAGTTTCAACAGAGCAATACCTAGTAGAATATGATGAATCTATTACAACAAGAAAATTTGATATAAAAGAAAAGGGAAATGTAGGATACAAGCTAAATGAAGAATTGTTACTAAAATTAAGTGATAAGTATATTGTAAAACATGAATTTGAAATTCCAGAAATGGATGAAAATCAATACTATGATAAATGGAAAAAAACAAAGGTAAGTGCTTATCTTGCTTATCCAACAACATATGAGTTATTTTCAAGTTACAATATTTTAGCTGCGGACTCAATAGAATTCAATTATCTCTTAATGGACTATAAAACAACTAATGAAATAACTTTTGTAAATACTGGAAATGGAATGGCATATACAATGAATCAAAATATTTTAGGAAGCAATGCTGTAAAAGTTGTTCTATACTTAAAAGGAGATAAGAAAATATCAAGTGGAAAAGGATTGATGAGTAATCCATATTATATAAAGTAGAAGGTAGGATAGTATTATGAATAAGAAGAAAAAAAATGGTAAAAATCAGTTCCAGAAACGAAGAAAAGCAGCATTAATAATTGCAGTACTATTAGTACTAATTATAATATTTTTTGCGATTAATCATATTTTAAACACATCCCAAGAAGAATATTATTCTCCAGAATCAAGACACCAGCAAGCAAGAACTACAATTATAGAGGACAGCGAAACATTAGGTTGGATAAAAGTACAGGGAACTAATATAGATTACCCAGTGGTATACGAGACTAATCTAGTGTATTTAGGATTGAAAGATTATACCTGGTTATCTAATAGATATGTAGAAGGTAATAATCGAATGGCAATTTTTGGTCATAATATTAAAAATGTTTCTAATAAACCAATTATTACAGACAAGGAACATGTAAGATTTGAGCAATTGATGAGCTTTGTGTATTATGATTTCGCTAGTAAAAATCTATATATTCAATATAGTCATGATGGAAAAGATGATTTATACAAAATATATGCAATAGGATTCTATGATAAATCAGAAGAAAAAGGAGAATTTTTAAGTTCCACTGATGATGTAAAAAAATATATTGATACAGTAAGAAAAAAAAGCATATACGATTATAAAATAGATGTTACAGAAAAGGATAATATTATTTCTTTAGTAACATGTACAAGATTCTTTGGATCTAATAAGAAAACCTCTTTTAAAATAGATGCTAGAAAAGTTCGAAAGAATGAAAAGATTAACAAATATGGGGTTTCAAAAAATGAAAATTATGATATACTTAATTTAGAATAGAGGTGTGTAATGAAAAATAATAAAAATATTCTATATTTATTTATGATGCTAGGAATTTTATTGATATTTTCAGATGGTACAGTTTCAGCAGCCATGCCAAGCTATCAATTTCCTAAACAAATAAGTATAGGAAAAGCAATTTGGACAGTAAAATCAAGAGGTGTTAATGTTACTGATGATCAATTGGCAACATTAACAGAAGAACAACAAAAAATGGGATGTGCAAAATATTTACCAGGAGTAGAAATTAGAAAGACTGGAGATAATTACAAAGCTTTCATAAACAATAAAAGAACTAATAAGTATTGTGAACATGGATACGAGTTATCTTTTGAAAAAGCAACTGGAACTGCAGGAAATCTAACAAAAGATTCTAATGGAAAATGGGTTTTAAATGTGTGCAAGTATTCAGAAGAAAATATGAGTAGTGCAGAAGCAGCAATACAAAAATTAATCAATCCTGCTAATATTAAAATGGAATACTTACCTAATGTAAAAAAATATAAAGTTACCTTTTTAGGAATGTTAAATAATAATGGTACCAATTCAGGAATGTTTAAACTAAAGAGAGTACGTCAAATAGAAGTAAATGATTCAATTGTATGGGATTTATCAGAAACACCAAGTTCATTTACAACAGCTGGTGTAAATCCTGATGGCGTTTCAATGACATTAGATCCAGGAACAGAGTACTTCGTATCATTCTATGTAAATGGTGATACTCCTGGATGCGAAGAAGTATATGCAGCTAATATAATTAGTGGTACTACAAAATCAATTCCTAACCCTGTATTACAATATACAGATGCAAGTGGAAATATTTGTAGTCGAGTATATGCAAAATATGGAAAACAGAATGAAGCAGATTCAGTAGTAACTGGAGCAGTTCCATTTTGTTACAGAAATGATATAGATTATAGAGAACAATATCCAACAGTTAATGAACTACTTTCTTCTATTGCAAATTTAGATGCAATGCTAAGTACTGGAAAAACAGTAAGTTCAAATAAACTTTCAACACAAAAATGTGCCTTTGTACCAGGATCTATGAATACAAAGACAACAACTGGAAGTGATGCAGCGAAAGGTGCACATAATTATTACAGCACAGCAGAAGCAGGAACAACAATAAAAAATAAATATTTAGATATTGCAGGTACATACTGGAGAGCAGAATGTACAGAAGATATGACAATAGATTATGATGATCCAAAAGCTGTTTATGCAGGAGGAGGATTTTCATATACTACTATTATTAAGTTAACAAGAACATGTCATCCAGTGCAAATTAGAACTCCTAGAAAAAAAGCATTGTGTGAATATGCAGCAGATTGTATGGGAAAAGGGCATACTGGTGGACCAGGAGCTGGACCAACTGAAGATTTTGATAGTTGTATAAGCACTTGTGATGGTGGAAAATATACACAAAAATGTATTAATTCTTGTTATGATGAAATATATAAAAATACTGATGTAAAAACAGTTAGTTATACAGATAAAAATAATTTAGGATTACTTTCTTATGAAAATAGAAATAGTGGAATAATACCAGTTTCTAGAAGAAAATCAAACGAAACATATAATTGTAGTTTTAAAGGAACTACATCACATACACCAAGGCCAGTTTCTAGTTGTTATGTTATAGGTGGAAACTCAACTTGTGAACCTCGTAATCCAGGAGATTCTTGTCCTACTTGTTATACAGAACATGGTGTAGCAGTTTGGTATTGTAATGGTTGTAACGGTTCTGGTGGTGGTTCTTACAGTACTGATGGTGTACAATGTTATGAAGTATATGCTTCAACAACAGATTGTTCAGATAATCCAGAAAAAGATTATTATGAAGAAGTAATAGCAGCTAGAAATGAATACAATGCATTAATAGCGAGAATTCAAGAGTACACAAAAGAGGATTACAAAGATGAAGAAATAAAAACAGGAGTATATGATAGTTTTATAGATAAACAAATAAATTTCGGTACAAATCAACAACCAATTACAAATGTAGAAATCACAAAGAGCACTTCAGGTAATCAGGAAAGAATGATAAGTACTGTTACACAAGATACTGCAGGATATGTAGTAACAACAGATATGCTAAAATACACTTGGAAGGAATATACAACTACGAGAACACAAACAATTCATCTAACTCAATCTTATGTATCCAAAGATAGTAATCAAACAACTGGTACAGGAACAAAATATCAAAAAGAAAAATTAGATTGTAATGGAAAAGATAAAGATAAACAACTTTGCCAAAAATATTATGATGGTGGATATAAATTTTACACAGATTTAGGTACACCAACAATAAATGATTGGAACGCTTGGCCATCATATAACCCTAATAATACAGATTACTCAATAAAAAAATTTACTGAAAAAGGTGAAAAATACGAAAATATAGATGTAGATCTTATTAATTTTGGTAGCTGGGGACAATGGAGTATAGATATTGATTGTATTTATGGATTATACCAAAACTTCTGTCCAAATTGTGGACCATACGATCCAACTAATCCACCTTCAGATGATCCTAATTGTGATCCATCTAAAGATATTTGCAGTGGGGGAATTCAATATATTTACCGTGAGATTCATTTAGATGATGCATTTCCAAATGATCGTAATCCAAGATGGAATTGGACAGGAACAATCAACAATAGAACAACAGATGGAAGAAAATTATTTACAAATGCAGCAAGACCTTGGAACTATTCATATCGTGGATATAATATTGATCCAGATGCATTAACTGCTCATATTGAGAAAAATGGATACAAAATCTATGATGTAAAAACGGATAGTAGTGAAGTCGATTATGAATTTACATTAACAAAAAGTAATCTAAAGAATATTAGACAATATAATAAACAGGTAGAAGACTTCAATGGAGACGGTCAAAAAAATTATTTAGACTATGATACTTCTTGCTATACAAGAACAATTCAAGGAAGACAAATTGAAGTTTGTACAAATAATTTCTTAGATAATGAACAGTATATTACTTATGCGACACCTGGTTTCTCACAAAATGAAAGAAAGGCAATCGCTGGATGTAACAATGCTAAGAGTGGGCAATGCTATGATGTTTCAGCAAGTAATTAGGAGGAAATAGATTATGAATAAAGCAATGACAATCGTTGGAATCGTAATTTTAGGTATACTAACATTAGCTGTAGTAAATATCATCAATCAATACTCCCAAGGAAAAGAAATGGATGAGCAATTACTAAATGAAACAACCAAGGCCGCTATGATTGACGCGATAGATTTAGGATACTATCGTGTCAGTGGCGGAATTATTCGTTGTGATCGTGAAAAGTTCTTAGAGAGCTTTGTACGTAGATTCGCAGAAGATGTTACAAGTAGTACAGATTATAAAATTCGTATTCTAGATTTTAATGAAATCCCACCAAAAGTAAGTATTCAAATTGGTACGGGTACAGTTGCAAAAATTGCTGGAGATGATTTTGATATCGTTAATCAAATTGATGCAATCATCGAAACAAAATATGCAGAAAAGCGTTTAGTTGAAGAAATTGATTATTAAGGAGGAGAATAAAAATGGGAAATGTATCAATAGCATTTAAAAAGTTTTTGACAAATAAAAATACAGTAACTGTTGTAGGTGTGTTATTAATGATTGTCGTATTATACGTTGGTTACAATTATAAAATTAATTCTAAACTAAACCCACAATCAGTACCATATGCTGTACAGAAACTAGATCCAAAAACAAAGATTACAAAAGATATGATTGGTACTACAGAAGTACCTCCTGCTATGTTAAAAGGAAATCCAATTACAGATGCAAGAAATATCATTAACCGATATGTAAATGCAGACACTTGTATTCCAGCAGGAAGTTTATTCTATGAAGGTAGTGTGGTAAATTTAAGCGAACTTCCAGATAGTATTATTTATGAATATCCAGAAGATCAAGTTTTAGTAAATATGGCAGTAAATACTACAAATACTTATGGTAATAAGATTTACCCTGGAAATTATATCGATATTTATTTGAAAATAGTAAAAGAAGTAGAAGAAGGTACTTCTACACCAACAACATCTGCTTCATCTACAGATAAGATTATGTTAGGAAAACTTTTAGAAAATGTAAAAGTTCTTGATGTAGTAGATGCAAATGGTGATTCAGTTTTTGAAAACTTGGATGAAAAGAGAACACCAGCACAAATTATCTTTGCGGTTCCAGAAGAATATCATATTTTACTTAGAAAGACAATGTATTTAAGAACTTATGAAGCAACATTGATTCCAGTTCCAACAGCAGAGTCTCTAAAGAAAAATCCAGGAGAAGTTGCTGTATCAAATACTGAATTAAAAGATTTTATTAATGAAATCACAGTATGGACAGATGATACAACTTCAACACTTCCAACTGGAAACTTACAAAATACACAATAGTAGAAGCGAAATAGACTAGTTTAGTCTATTTCCGTTGTATAAGGAGAAAATTATGAAAGACAATTTATTTGAACAATTGGATTTCGGTGCGTTTCAAGAGTATATCGATGATGACGATATCACAGATATTTCCTATACAAACAATGGTCAATTATGGTTACGTTCTCTAACACAGGGATCTAAAAGAGTAGAAAATGAAAATATTAATAACTCAGTTGTTGAAAAATTAGCATTTCAATGTTCTAACGTTATGGGTGTATCTTTCAACAATGCAAATCCATTCTTAGATGCAGAGAGTCCTGAACTTCGTATGAACTTCGTTCATGACTCTATTGCTACCAATGGTATTGCACTAGTTATTCGTAAAACTCCAGCAAAGATTCGTTTGAAAGAAGAAACATTGTTAGAGGAAGATTATGTAACTAAGGACATTCATGATTTCTTAATTAAGTGTGTTCATGGGCATTGTAATATTATTGTTTGTGGAGAAACTGGTTCAGGTAAAACAGAGTTTACAAAGTATTTAGCATCTCACACAGTAGAGAGTGAAAAGATAATTACTATCGAGGATACTTTGGAACTTCACTTGGATAAAATTTATCCACACCGTGATATTGTTGCAATGAAAACAAATAACATTGCATCTTATTCTGATGTACTTGTTACTTGTATGAGACAGAATCCAAAATGGATTCTATTATCCGAAGTTCGTAGTGCAGAAGCAGTTAGTGCAGTTCGTAACTCAATTTCTTCTGGACATAATATTTTATCAACCATCCACTCAGATAAAGCACATGCAATACCACATCGTATGTATTCCCTTATGGAAACAGACTTGGATGTTGATCAATTTTTAAATACTATTTATCGTTATGTACAAATGGGTGTACATATTAAAGCATATTACAGTCCAAAATATAAAAAATTTCACCGTGAAATCGATGAAATTACAGAATTTTATATCGATGAAGATAATAAACCTGTATATAACATAATATACCAAAAGACAATGAGTGGTAAGATTGTTAAGAAAAATCCAAGTCAACATTTACTTGATTACCTAGCCGCTCAAAATATAGATATTGGAGATACAACGTTCAACGATGAAACTTCTGGAGGATTATCTTTAGAAGAAGTAATTGGTGAAAAGAGTGAAGAACAAATATTAGAAGAGCAAAAGAAAAAAGAGGAAGAGCGATTAGAGCAAGAAAAGAAGGAGACAGAAGCTACTAAGGTGGAAGAAAATATTCAAAGACCTGTAGAAGAGCCTGTAGTAGTAAAAGAAGTACCTGTTGTAAATAATATTGTTACTCCAGTAACACCAGTACCAGAGTCAGTAATTCCAACTCCTGTGCAAGCAACAACGAATCCAGTAATACCACAACCTATAGTAAATCCAACTCCGACTCCTGTGGTGCCAACACCAGTACCTTCTCAAGTTCAAGTACCTAATCCAGTGCCTCCAGTACAAAATGTACAAGTGGCACCAACTCAAGCTAATCCAGTTCAACAAGCAAATGTACCACCTGTGATACCAACACCAGTAACAAATCCAACACCAACAGGAGTACCCAATTTAGTACCTCCAGTAGTAGAGCAACAAGCTCAACCAGTGCAAACGCCAATACCAACTGGAACAGTTGGAACACAAGGTGCACCAGTACAAGGAAATCAAACAATGCAAACTACAATGAATAATGGAATTCCAATCATTAGTTTTGCAGTGCCAAATAATAATACAACAGACGGAAATATGTAATAAGGGGTGATGTTATGGAATTAGTATTAATATTAATTATTGCGCTGTTCATAATGTTATATAGATCTTATAAAGGTCAAAATGTCTACAAATTCATGACAGAACAGGTAGGAACAGTATATGACAAATTTGCACCATATTCTTTTAAAGTTGTTCGTGAAAAGACAAAAGAATTAGGGCAAGAATATACAATCAAGCAATATACAACACAAATAGTAATATTTGCAGTATTTGCTGCAGTTATCTCATACCTATATTTTTATAATGTGGTAGTTTCAATTATTTACATCATCCTAGCAGTTTCCGTAATTCCATATTTGGCATACTTAAGATGTAAAAGAGTATATAGTGAGTTCTTATTTGAACAAGTACAAATCTATACAACTAATACAATTATGGAATTTGCAACTACACAAAGCTTTGTAAAAGCACTAGAGGGAGTCGTTTCTTCAGGTGTTTTAGAAGAACCAATTCTAGGAGATGTTAATATGATGATATCTCTAGCATATCAAAATGGATCAATTGATGAATCCATTGAATTTATGAGTGCGAAATATCCTTATTACATCGTAAAAAATATGCATCAATTATTTTTACAGATTACAAAAGAAGGTTCTAAAGATTCGGGAGAATCCTTAGAAAACATGCAATTAGATATCGATATGCTTGTAGAAAGTGTATATCGTGATAGGATGGATCGTGCAAACTTCCATAAAGGATTTTTAAAATATGGTGTTATGCTTTACTTATTAGTAATGCTAGTACAATATTTATTAGGTAGAGAAACCTATATTGCAATTCTTGGAAATCCATTAATGTTATGTATATTACATGCTGTATTGATAGTAAATAGTTATTTTCTTCTACGTGGAGAAAAATATTATAACGAGAATGTAGGTGCCGAATAATGGAAGTAATTATTTGTGGTGCCATTCTTATGGCAGTATTGTTCTACAATAAAACAATCGATGGAAATAAATTTTTCCAAGATAATGAAGTAATGTTTGAAATGCTAAAAGAAGATGATTTTGAATTCTTAGTAGCAGCTAAATATGGAGATAAAGTAAATCCAACAGATTTATATAATAAGCGTTTAAAAACAGCTTTTATTGTAATGATTGCATTTCTATTTATCTTTTTAACAGAATTAAATGTAATCAATATAGTATTAGCACTTGTGGTTGGTTATATTGTATTTAAATCTGACTATAACAAACTAAAAGGATATTATAAAAAACATTTACATGAAATTGATGTAATGTTACCATATTATCTAAAAGGGTTAGAAATTCTAATTCAACACTATACAGTACCAGTTGCACTTGCAAAATCAATCAATGAAGCTCCTGAAATCTTTAGACCAGGACTTAGAGATTTAATAGCTAAAATTGATGCTGGTGATGCTACAATTCAACCATATATGGATTTTGCAAATGAATATCCAGTACGTGATTCTATGAGAATGATGCGTTTATTATATCGTTTAGGTCTTGGTTCTCAAGAAAGAAAACAAGAACGTTTATTAATGTTCTCAAGAACAGTATCCAATTTACAAGCAAAAGCAAGAGAACAAAAATATAAAGAAAGACTTCAATACATGGAAAGTCAAACAATGATTATGTTAGTTGCTACTGGAGCAGGAGTAATGATCTTAATCTTAATTTCAATGCTTTATATGTTTGGAAATATGTAAAAGATATGGTCACAGGCTATATCTTTTTTTCTCTATAAAGGAGTCTAACTATTAAAAGTCAAGTACTTTTTAATAGAAAGATATAAATTGGAAAAATCCCATGCCAAAAAGATTTCACAAGGTGAAATTTTTG
>CATLHA010000018.1 GCA_949948745.1 uncultured Caryophanales bacterium | reverse complement strand
TAGATATGGATAATACATTTGATGATTTTGATGGTGCAATTGATGATATCAATGTAGAAAGAAAAAAAAATAAATTTGAATTGGTACAATTAAAACTAGAACATTATTACTTTAATTCTGGAGATATTGATGCTGGTATGCCTCTTTCAACTAGTATAGAACTTAGTTGCAATTATAATTTTGAAAAAGCAAAATTAGAATGGACAAAAATTGTGTCTCATACGTATTTGAGTCTTAATAATCCTCATGAGAATGTTACTGATACTTATACTGAAGAAGTAAGTAATATTGAGCAATTGATAAGAGAAATAGAAAAATATGATTTAAGAGATTTAAAAAATAATTATTTCACTGAAGAAAATCCAGATAGCTTTACTCATTGGGAATTAACTTATAATCATTATTTTAAAATTGTAGGAACTTATGATCAAGAAATAGAAGAATTCTCAAAAATAGGTCATTTATTAGAATTTAGAAAAATAATTGAAGATGAGACAAAAAAAGTTCAAGATAAAATAAGGCAATCAGAAATTTAATGGGGTAGGAATATATGGAATTATATAATCAAGTGAAAAGCTCAATTGAAGACCCTAAAGTCATTGAAAAATTGATTTCCATTTATGCTAATAGTGATTCTATGGGAAATTCTTTTTATTCAAAATTAACTAAAACTGTTCAAAAAGAACATACAAAAGGAGAAACTCGTGATGCTGATGTTGATAAGTTTTATTCTATGATGTTTAATAAGTGGAAGAACAGTATTGTTTCTATGACAAGGGATGAGTTTATTCAGTTATATAGACAAGGTAGTTATGGAAATGATTTGCCTAAACTACGCAAGTATTTAAAAACTATTCCTGATGTAACTACAAGAGAAGAAGCAGAACAAATTTTAAAGGAGGATATGCTTGATTCAGAATTACAGGAGGCGATGAAAAAATATCGTTGGACTGCATTTGGTGATGAAGGTACTAATTGGACGCATGTTTGTTCTAGATATGTTACTGCGAAAAAAGACGAGTATCCTAATGTAGAACATCGATTATATTTAGATACAGAATCATTAGATACTCATGAAATGATTACACATTTTGTAGAGAAGTGTGATAAGTATCATTTGCCTTATTATTTTAAATTTGATGGACGTGGTGATCGCGATGATACTATCGTTATTTATTCTTCTAGTGAAACTTTAACAAAATATGTAGAGATATTAGAAGAAATCAAAAGGGAGTATCCTGATTTAGTATCCAGAGCTAAAGAACCTCCAATTCTTACTGGGAAAATAGATGGTTGGATTGGATATGGTTCTGAACCCCATCTTCCCAATGGACAAAAATCTTCATTTAATGCAATCAGGTCTGATATAATTTCGAATGCAATTGATAAGGTTACAAAGAAGTGGATTATGGACCATAGGAATATGCAAATTACTTATCATAATGAGAGGATGAATTTTCAGAAATATATTACTATGAAGTCTTTTGATAAATGGATGGATCATTTAGAATATAGGTATCATTTTTATGAGGATATATATAAATCAAGTTCTGAAGATAAAAATATACCATATGATAAGAGCAAGACAGAAGAAAGTGCTGGTTTTTCTTTAGAAGAACTTCATTCTCAACAATTTCGACAAAAAGTATATGACACTTTAAATAGTAAAATGAGCGTTTCTTTATCTAAATTTTGTAGTAAAAATGAATATATGGATACAATATCTATGCGTGCTAAGAACAATAATTCCCTTAGTTTTAGTAGTATGGATTTCAGCGAAGTTATTAGAAAAATATCATTAAATATTGCAAAAAAAGATCCAAACTTTATTCCATCTATTCAAAATCAAATCAAGAAAGATGCTAAACCATATGGTATTGATACAAGTAAGTTTTGTTTTGATATTAAAGCTAGAGAATCTTTGAAAATAGCTACTATGAAGGCTACACCAATTATGAAACCTTCTATACAAAAAACTGTTCAAACAAAGTCTGCTCCAATTCCAGATTCTTCTTTACAAAAACCGGTTTCAGTACAAACGGGAGATACTAAAGTATTAACAAATGGTTCTAATAATTTTAGTACTCAATTTGGTTCTTCTGGTGAAAATTATGATGTAATGAAATCTAATATACAAAAATTAGGACCAATTAAAGAAATTTTAAAAGATCATGATTTGGTAAAATCAATTATCGCATACAATGGTGATCGGCATTATTTTCAAGCATTTATTGATTTAGTAAATGAAGAATTAGAACATGAAAAACTATCTCCAGATGATTTGGAAGTGTTTAATTCTGGAGAAGTTGCAGATGCAATTGTAAATATTGATGAGACTGTAAAGAAATATGGAAATAGAGATGCATATCCAGCTGAAAAGTGGGATAAATTAAATTACCTATCAACTATAAAAGATTCTAATTCATATGCCGCTAGTTTTACTCACCCAGAAATTTTAAAAGCTATGGCTAATAGTGGGCATTCAGAACTAACAGAATGGTCTAAGGGTTCTGGGCTACCACCTGTTAGTGCGTTTGCGACTATTTTGTCTGAAATGTTAGAACAGGGGAGTTTAGATGGAGCAAAAGAATATCTTTCTAATATTTCTCGCTATTCAAAAGATTATGCTTCCACTGAGAAAATTCCTGGATTTTCATTACCATCTACCACTGGTAATATTCAATTTTTATCTAGTAATCCAAATGGTTTAAGTGATAATAAATATGGTTCTTCTGGTGAAAATTATGATGTAATGAAGTCTAATATACAAAAATTAGGACCAATCAAAGATGTTGTAAAAGATCCAGACTTGGTAAAATCAATTATCGCATATAATGGAGATCGACATTATTTTAAAGCTTTCATTGATTTGGTAAACGAAGGGTTAGAGAGTGGGGAATTATATCCAGACGATTTAGAAGTATTTAATTCTGGAGTGGTTGCAGATGCGATTGTAAATATAGATAGAACAGCAAAGAAATATGGATTTAGAAATGCTTATCCATCTGAAAAATTGGATAAATTAAATTACTTATCGACTATAAAAGATGCCAACTCATTTGCGGCAAGTTTTACGCATCCTGAAATATTAGAAGCTATGGCAGATAATAAATTTTCAGAATTGACACAGTGGGCTAAAGGTTCTATGTTACCTCCTGTAACTGCTTTTGCAACTATTGTATCTGAATTAATTGAACAGGGAAATATGGATGCTGCTAAAAATTATATTAACGAAGTGGCATATTTTTCTAATAAGTATTCACAGGCAAAAAGAACACAACCAATACCTAAAAAACCGAAAATAGAAAAAACATCGGAAGAAAAAGTATTTAAAGTAGAGGATACCCATGTAGAGGAGAAATCGGAGAAAATTCTACCAACAGATGATAAAACAGAATTACCAAAAGAGGTTTCTATGCCTTTTACTAATACTATTAATCCTTCTTTAGTAGAAAGAAGAGTGACGTCTACTAATGGTGTTGAAATGCCAATACAACAATATACAAAGAAAATTACTACAGATTCAAATGATATGGTAGATGAAGATGATCTTATTAATCAAATTGATTCTATAATGAATCAGTATGAGCAAGATAAAGCAGCGATTTACTCTTCTAATATTGTTAGTGATGAAGTGCTAAATAGAGCTCTTGCTGAGCTTGCTATGGAAAACGGAGACTATGAGGATTCTAGTAGTTATAATAGTGGCTTTAGAAGATGAAAAATATTTTAAAAATATGGAAATTTTTTGTGAATTGTGCTATAATAGCTAACTATTGAAGGTGATATTCATGGATAAAAACATACAAATGAATTCTTTTTTCGAAAATGGAGTTTTCCAAGATTTTTATCAGATTCTAGAAGTTTCTAAAGATGCTAGCGAAGAAGAAATTAAAAGAAATTATAGAAGATTATCTAAAATGTATCATCCAGATACAAAAACTGCAGATGAAGATAAGATGAAACGAATTGGAATTGCTTATGGGGTGTTGAAGAAACCTGAATTAAAACAATTCTATGATGAATGTTATTTTAAGTATAAAAATGGTAATAGTACTAAAACTACCGGTTCTAATTATAGTTATAATACCACAAATAATAGAACTTATAACAATTATACGAATAATACTTCTAATGCTTATACAAAATCGAATAATTACAGTAGTTCTTCAACTTCAAGACCATATACTGAAAATGAAATTCGCGATATCTTAAGAAAGAATCATTATTCAGAATTCAAAATTGAAGATTTCTTATATTGGTGTCGTAAGGATAATATTAAGATATATAGTATGACTGGTCTTTCTACTTACTTTTCTAGATACTTATGGAGTAAATCTGAACATACAGAAGCTAAAAAAACTTCTAGAAGTTCTAATAATACAAATACAAGCTATCAACAAAAAACAGAAACACCTAAAAAGACGGTTATGTCTAGTGTAACCTCTCCATCTAATTCTAGAGAACTTTATGAATTGAGAAAGATGCTTGTTCGTCAGATGCTTTTAGAACAAATGGTTCGTTATTATTACTATCAAAATATGATGTATAATATTTCAAATCTTAGATTTTATACTCCAATTTATTCTAAGGTTAAATTTTATCAAACACCTGTTTATACTTCTAATATTAATTTTTATTCTATTCCTAGAAGAGGTTATGTTTATAAATTTTATAGATAAAAAAATAAAAATCCCAATCTGAAAAGATTAGGATTTTTTATGTTATCTGTTTTTTTTGAAGACGCTAGCTTTCTATATCATCCTGATTCATACTCTGGAGATATGATTATTTTAAAGAGTATTGTAGAAGAAGAATATAAAATTGATATTCCCAGTATAATAAATAATGAGAGCAAATAAAAAAACATATGAGTAAATTTCCATATGTTTTTCTTTTTTTATCTGTTATAGAATTCAACGATTAATGATTCATTAATGTCAGCGTTAAGTTCGCTACGTTCAGGTAATCTAACAAGTTTACCTTCTAATTTCTTATCATCAAAAGTTACAAATTCAACTCTTTTATTTACTTTTTCTAAAGCTGCTTTCATAGCTACATGATCTTTTGAAGCTTCTTTAACAGCGATTACTGATCCAACTTTTACACGGTATGATGGAATATCTACTTTCTTTCCATCTACAGTAATATGTCCATGGTTAACTAATTGTCTAGCTCCACGACGAGTAGTTGCAAGTCCTAAACGGTATACAACGTTATCTAGTCTTGATTCTAGTAATTTTAAGAAGTTTTCACCATGAATACCTTTCATATTTGCTGCTTCTTTGAAAGTTTTCTTAAATTGTCTTTCATTTACTCCGTACATAAATCTAACTTTTTGTTTTTCTTTTAATTGTTCAGCGTAGTTAGAAGCTTTTCCTTTTCTGTCTTTTCCATGTTGTCCTGGTCCATAAGGACGACGAGCTAATTCTTTTCCAGTTTCGCTTAAAGAGAATCCAACTCTACGAGATTGTTTGTAACTTGGCCCTGTATATCTTGCCATATTTCTTTCCTCCTTCGATTTTTTTGATATGCATCGAAATGATATTAATTTGATGTTAGGGAGTCCCTTTTCATACTTTCACCTAACAGCGAAGGTTACTCATCATTTAAAGGACACATTAACATAAATTAATATGCGCTGTTCAATGAATATGCAATGTAGATTATAAGGGAAAAATTTAGAAAAGTCAAGGAAAACTTTATATTCTTTGCTTCCCTTTCATTCTAAAACATCTTTTTAAAAACTTTGTTCTTTATGTCAAGCATACGTGTATAACTATAAAAATAATCTTACTATGATTTGAAAAATGAATTGGTATGATATACTTTATATAGAATAGAACTAAGGGTGTGATTTTATGATTCAAATAGAAAATGATAATTTAGCTAATTTTTTAATGTTTCAACTTGATAAAATAGAAAATAATTTTACTATAGAAGAATTATCAACAGTTAAAGAGTTAGTAATTGATCCTGTTGATTTGAATGGTGAATACTTTCCTATTAATTTAGAAGTTTTAAATTATTTTCCTTTTCTTGAAAAGATTTCTTTTTCTGGAATGATTATTCATAATAAAGATTTAAAATTTTTAGAAGATAAGGAATATTTAGAAAGGGTTTCGTTTACTAAATGTCAGTTTGAAGAAGTTCAAAACCTAAAAAAGTTGTCGCTTACCGAATTAAGTTTGATTAACTGTGAGTTTTCTTCATTTGATTTTATTTCTGATATGACTAGTTTAGAGTCTTTATCAATTACAAATTTTAATCAGATTGATATGAGTCTTATAAATAAATTGAAGCAATTAAGGTATTTGGATATTTCCTATTCGAAGGTGTTAGATCTTAATATAAAACCAGATTTGCCACAATTAGAAGAAATATCTTTTGATAATACAAATATTATAAATCTTTATCTATTTTTTAATTTACTTCCAAATCTAAAGAAAATTAGTATTTCCATGAATCAGTATGAACAGAATAAGGAAGTTCTTCAAAATTTAAGCTCAAAAGGTGTGTCAATTTATGAAGAAGGTATGATTCCTATTTTGATGGGAGATGAAGTAAATGATTAAGTATGATCGTACATTTAATTTTAATACAATTGATCAGAAGGTAATTGACTATGTTAATGAAATTAAGAAAAATAATCCTGGTATCACTATTTTGATTAATATTCCAAATACTAAAGGAATCTCTAGTGAACTATTAAAAGGACTAGATTCTAAAGTTTGTATTCGTATTGCTGGTGGTAATGATAATGATCGTTTAGAAAAAAGGAAAAATGTAGTATTTAATAATGGTGAGACAGCTGAAGAATATTATTGGGATGCGGTTATTTATACTAGAAATGAAACAATTAAAATCATAGAAGAATTAGAAAAAGTAGAGAAGACATTAGATTCTAATTATTCTGAAACTGAAAAGTCTGTTTATTTTTATGAAAAATTGAAAGAAAGTATTATTTACGATCCAAAATTTAAACAAAAACCATCTAAGGATACTCGAAGTTTAAGAGGACTGATTACGAAGCAAACAGTATGTGTTGGGTACTCTATGATTTATAAAGAATTGTGTGATAGAAATGATGTTCCTTGTCATTATGTTGAAGGTAAAGGTCATGCTTGGAATATTATTTGTACAGATGGTGAATACCATGGGATTGATTTAACATGGGATGCAGGTGCTTATAATAGAGGAAATACAAAAGCAAGAAATTATTTAGGAAATGTAGATGAATTTATAAGGCGTCATCAACCATATTCTTATGAACCTATACAAGATTACGTTAATATTTTGAAGCCAATTGATTCAACTTTGATTAAGAATGTTGTTAAAAATATTGGAAATGAAAGAGATTTTTCTACCACTGTATTTCAAGGAGTACGTAAAGATGGTACAAAATATTTAGTTACGCAAGTAGGAACGAATAAGATAAATGGCGTAGATTATTTTAGATATCTTTATACAGATATTTTAGAAAATGGGAAAGAATCTAGTCCAGTTGTTTTGTATAGTGAAGCAAATATCGCAAAGTTAGTACATGCTATAAATTTTAAAGAAAGAGTTCCAGATGGGTATGAGGAAGCGATTGATAATGTATTATTCTCTACCCAAAACATTAACAATTCTATTCAAGAAGGAACATTTTATATTGGTTCTACTAGAAAAGCTGCTCCAGAAAAGGGCTTTGTTGAAAAAGTTTCTGATATAAATAAACCTGCAGAAAAAAAAGATTTATTTCGTTATCCAACAAAACAATTTACTAGAAGTGATGGTACTCAAATTGTTGTACAACAAATGTTAGATAAACCGAAAGAAACATCTGGAGTAAAAGTAATGAAATATGATTGCTTTGAAATTTTGAAAGATGAAAATGGAAAAACTTTTGTTAGAGAAAATGCGATTTGGTCAGAGCGTAATTTGTTTAAAGATAATAGACAAGAAATGGTTGATACTTTACTTAGTAGAGATAATCTTGGTAACTGTGCATCTCATACGAATGGGTATTTAGGATATTATGGTGCTGATAATAAGAAACATTATAATCCTGATTTATTAGATGCATTTCAAAGAAAAAGTAATGGAGAAGCGATATTTACTGTTTCTACTGAAGATAAAAGTAAAGAAAATAAAGAAGAAGTTTCGTTTCCTACTTTTGAAGAACTTCATGAACTTGCTAATAAATATGCACTTGATTTTGAATCCGCAAATGATTTAAAAGTTACAGATGTTCAAACTGGTCAAAGAATAACTGATCCAAAAATCGTAGAAGAAGCTGCTTTCGCTAATGTTTGGTTATATTCTGCAGGTGTAAAATGGTCATCTGATGATAAACGTCCTGGAGAGTTCTATGCATTTAATGATGGTGCAGAAGAAATTTATAATTATGTTACTAAGAAAGTATCATATGATTTACAGAATACGGGTAATATTGATACTATTGATTTACTTAAAAATGCTGAACTTTTTAAATATAAATATTCTCAAGAAATTGTAGTAAATTTGTTTAGGAGTGTTGAACAGACTAAATTATTAGATAATTATTTCCGAAAAAAATCTTCTTCTAAATTATCAGCATCTCATCAACCAGAAACACTTTATACTTTGAGTTATGCAGGAGAACTTTTGGCAAGACAAAACATGAGTGAGAGTAGTGCAAAAAATATGTAGATGATGTTTTTAAGAGAGGAACTGTTTTTATAAAAAATGATAGTTCTTCTTTTTTTATAGTTTTTTCCTTCTTTTTTTGATAAAATAGGAACGAAGAAGGGAAGTGTTTTTTATGCTTTACTTAGATTATAGTGCGACTACACCAGTTGACAGAAATGTTTTAGATTCCTATATTAAATGTTGTACTGATTATCCAGGAAATCCTAATTCTCTTCATAAACTTGGAGTTGATTCTAAAAAATTGATGGATAGTGCGACAGCGCAAGTAGCTAATCTTCTCGGTGTAAAAAAAGAAGAAGTTATTTTTACAAGTGGTGCAAGTGAATCTAATAATTTGGCTTTGGTTGGTACAGTAGAATATTATCAAAATCGTGGAAAACATATTGTTACTACACAGTTAGAACATTCTAGTATTTTGGAAACGATTCATTATTTAGAAAAGCGTGGATACATTATTGATTATGTTCCTATTTTAGAAAATGGATTTGTAGACTTAGATTCGTTAGAAAAACTTGTGACTAAAGATACTGTTTTAGTTAGTATATGTCAAGTAAATAGTGAAGTAGGTATTTTACAACCTATTCAGGAAATTGCCGATATTGTTCATAAAAATCCAACAACTATTTTTCATGTAGATGGAACGCAGGCAGTTGGGAAGATTCCTGTTTCTTTAGATTGTATTGATTTATATAGTTTTAGCGCGCATAAATTTTATGGGATGAAAGGTATTGGTTGTCTTATTAAAAAGACAAAGATTGAATTAGAACCTTTAATTCATGGTGGAAAAAGTCAATCTAATTATCGGAGTGGAACTCCAGCTCTTCCTTTAATCGTTAGTCTTTCTAAAGCTTTACGATTAGCTCTTGATCATTTCGATTCTAAATACTGTCATGTTAAGAAACTAAATGAGAAATTAAGGAATGAGTTATCTTCTATTGATGGTGTTATTATCAATAGCCCAGAAAATGCAATCCCTCATATTTTAAATGTTAGTGTGCAAGGAGTAAAACCAGAAACTATGCTCCATGCTTTAGAAGAAAGAGAAATTTATATTTCTACTAAAACAGCATGCTCTAAAGATAATAGTGATTCTTTATCTTTAACAGCCATGGGAAAGCCTCATGAAATAGCTGGATATTCTATTCGAATTAGTCTAAGTTATTTAACAACTGAAGAAAATATCCACAATTTTGTGGAAAACTTTAAAGAGTGTGTTAAAAAACTAAGATTCTAGGGGGATTTTTTGATGACAATAGATGCTTACAAAAAAATTAATCAAACTATGGTAGATATTTGTAGTGATTTTTTATACGATAGAGTAGAGATTACAGATAGAACGGAAATAGAAAGAAGATTTCAAAAAGGAATTGGTAGTGGTGGATATGGACTTTGGTTTTTATCTAGCCATAGTGATGCTACTGTTTGTGCCTCCGAATATACTTCTTCTGATGGAATCTTTTTGTTAGATAGTGAAATTACATATTTTGATAACATAGGAAATCATCGTAAAATTAGACAGCTTACCTTAACTAGTGATTATCATCATGAGCCTCTTTTTAATATTTCAATGGAAAGAAGAGTAAAGAGTTATACACAAATGTTAACGAAGTTGGAAACAAAAGATAATTCTTGTGAAAAAGATATCGCTATTGATGAAATCTCTATTACTGTTGGAGGTACTTGTAATTCTATTTTTCGAGAATATACCGATTTACATTCTAATCAAATTATGAAGGAAGAGTATCGTCAAGGATATTCAGTTTTAAATCGTTATTCTATTCCATTATTAAAAAAATGTGGATGTTTCTTGAAAACTCTTGAAATTTTATATCATAGGGGTGAAAATCAAGAAGCTGTTCCTGTTTTTGGACAATTCTCTAAAGATGCTAGAGTAGAAGAAATTGGTTATGATTCAACTTCAAGTGAGGATGTTTCAGAAATGGTTGAAGTTATCTGTATGGAAGTAGATGCGATTACTAAAAAAATGTATTCTGTAGTAGAAGATTATAGAAATAAAGACAAACCAAAAGAAAAGAAGATTACAAACTAGGTAAATCATTAGAAAGGAAATTTTATGTTAGAAATAGATCAAAGAAAAAAATATAGATCTGGTTCTCTATTAGAAACAGATTTTAGTAGTTGCCAATACCATTTACAAGAATGGCGAAATCAAAATGAAAAAAAAGCAAAAATATATAGTGCCTTTAGAGAATATATAGAATGTTTAGAAAATTCATTAAAGAATGAAGATGATCCTTTAAAGAAAATATCATTACAAAGAGAAATTAAAAAATTAAAAAAAGAACAAAAAAAGTATTATGTTCCATCTGTTTTAGAGATGAATTTATCAAACGAAGATAGTTTAGGTGAATCTAGTAAGACGAAGAAAAAGCGTTTTAAAAGTTAGAAAGTAGGGAAGAATAATGGAGAAAGTAGTATTAATTAAATATGGAGAACTTACTACCAAAAAAGGAAATCGTAATTTTTTTATAAAAACTTTATATCAAAATTTACAAAATAAATTAGAAGGTCTTCATGTAAAAATAAGTCGTGATATTTCTAGAATGTATATTGAATTTGAAGAGAGTGAATTAGATACTGTATTATCTAAAATTAATCAAGTATTTGGAATTCATACTTATCAAGTAGCTAGTAAAGTTCCAACTGATTTAGATGAAATAAAGGAAAATATTTTAGAATTAATGAAAGAAAAGACTGGAACTTTTAAAGTAGAAACGAAACGAAGTGATAAGAATTTTCCTATTTTAAGTACAGAATTTAGTAGACAAATGGGTGGACTTATTCTAAAAAACAATTCTAATTTAAGTGTAGATGTTCACAATCCTAATACTACTCTTTTTATTGAAATATTAGAACGTTTCACTTATTTATATACAGATACTTATTATGGACTTGGTGGATATCCAGTTGGAACACAACCAAAAGGAATGCTTATGTTAAGTGGTGGAATTGATTCTCCTGTTGCTGGATACTTAGCATTAAAACGTGGTGTTAAAATAGATGCAGTTTATTTTGAAGCAATTCCGCATACTAGTATCGAAGCTCGTAATAAAGTAATTGAATTATCTAGAAAGTTATCTGTTTATACAAATCGAATTAATTTGCATATTGTTCCTTTTACAGAAATTCAAGAAGCTATCTATAAAGAATGTAATCCAGAGTATTGTATTACAATTATGCGTAGAATGATGTATCGTATTATGGAAAGACTTGCTAAAAAACACAAAGGATTAGTTATTATTAATGGAGAATCTATTGGGCAAGTTGCTTCTCAGACGCTAGTTAGCATGAGTGTAATTAACAATGTTACCAATATGCCTGTTATTCGTCCTGTTGCTTGTCTTGATAAATTAGAAATTATCGAACTTGCGAAAAAAATTAATACTTATGAAACAAGTATTTTACCATATGAAGATTGTTGTACAGTTTTTGTTCCAAAACATCCAGTTATTCATCCTAGTTTGGAAGAATGTATTCGAAATGAAGAAAAATTTGATTATGAAGAAATGATTCAAAGAACGATTGAAGCTACAAATACGATTGTAATTCGTGAAAAAGATAAAGAAAATTTTGAAGATTTATTATAAAAAATTAAATTGTTAAAAATTTCCATAAAGTTTTGTGTATGATTTTTAAATATTCTCACAACCTAGTAATGTATAGGAGGTGAGAACAATGAATAACACAAACAACTCATCAATGAAAATGAGAGTTCCTGGTGCTAAACAAGCAATCGAAAAGATGAAATACGAAATCGCTAATGAATTCGGTGTTAATTTAGGACCAGATGCTACTAGCCGTGCTAACGGTACTGTAGGTGGTGAAATCACAAGACGTTTAGTTCAAAACGGAATGAACCAAATTAGTGGAAGCTACCAAAACAAATAATTAAGTAGAAATATATGTTAGCTTAAAAGATAGGTGATTGATTGCCTATCTTTTGTTGTGATTGAAATTTTATTATTATTTTTCTATAATGAAATGGGTGATACTATGAATATAAAAGTAATTAGTGTTTTTGCGGGCCTTGGTAAAACTACAGTTGCGAAGAAATATCCTAATGTGTGTGATTTAAGGAGTTCTATTTATCGATGTGACTATTCTAATATTAAAGAAGAAGATTATGAAAAAATGAAATGTGTAAAAACAAGAATTCCAAATCCAGACTGGCCGATGAATTATGTTAGCGCTATCAAAGAGAAAATAGAAAAATATGATATTGTTTTGGTTCCTTCTAATTTAGATATTCGAAATTTATTAATAGAAAATAATATTCCATTTTTGTTTATTTTGCCTTCTTTAGATAGTAGAAATGTGCTATATCAAAGATATATCGATAGGGGAAATAGTCCTGATTTAATCCATGATGTTATGGGATATTTTGATACTTGGAGTAGAAAGCAGGAGGATTATTCTTATCCAATTATGATTTTAGAAAAAGATGAGTATTTAGAAGATATACTTTTAAAATTTAATATATTAAACTAATCACTTTAATAGGTGATTTTTTTCTTTAAAAAACGTTAATTTTGTGTTATAATATGAGGCAATTTTAGGGGTGATCTTATGGTTTCTAATAAGGATATAGAAAAATGGAATTCTTATAGAAAAAATTTATGTCAGGTTTTTGATTATGGGAGAAAAAATGGTCTTATTTATCCAATAGAAGACGATGAAGAATTTATGGAAAGATTACGTCATTTTACCTGGGGTGGCATGAGACTTTCTGTATTACTTCTTTGCGAAAAAATGACCAATGGTTTTTGTTATGATAGAAGTATTCTTTTTTCTTTTGGTTTTGGAAATGATGATTTTAGACGAGTTTATGCATCTATTGATGGAATTAAGTTAAGACCTGATTATTTAGAACGGTATCAATCTTATAGCGAAGAAGAAAAGAAAAATGTTCTTTTTGGAGATCATTGTTATATGGAAAGAGTTAGGGAAGATGGAACTGTTTGGATATATGATCCATCTCAAGGATTTGTATATAGAAAAGATATTTATGAACAAATAGAACATCCAGTATTACGAAAGACAGTTTCCAAAGAGAATGTTATCTCTTCATTTGAATATCAAGATATTTTAAGAGAAGATATTGATTATAGTAAATATGCATTATTTTTACTTGTTCCAGTCTATGAAGCATTACTTGTTGTAGGACAACCCTTTCATAAGGAGGCATTGAAAAGAGAATTAGATTTATATAAATCTGAAATTCATTATGAGAAAATCGTAGAAGAAGAGAAAAATAAAATGAAGAAAATAGGACTTTTAGCGTAATGATTCTAATTGATAAATAATTTGATTTACATTTTAGTTATTGCCTAATTAATTTTACCTAAAATGTATATGAAAATTAGTTGATTTTTAAAAAATATTGATAGTATAATAGGTAATATGAAAAAGGAGAAAAGATTATGAAAGTTTTATCAGTAAATGCTGGTAGTTCTACATTAAAATTTCGTTTGTATGAAATGCCAGAAGAAAAAGTATTAATGAAAGGTGCCATTGAACGTATTGGGTTAGACGGAAGTAACTATAGTATTACTATTGGTGAAAATAAAATAAAGAAAGAACTTCCATTAAAGGATCATAAAGATGCTGTAGACGCCTTATTAAATGAGTTGGTTGCTACTGGATTAATTCAATCATTAGAAGAAATTGGGGCAGTTGGACATAGAATTGTTCATGGTGGAAGTCTTTATTCAAATAGTGTAGTGCTTAATGATGAAGTTATTCAAGGAATTGAAAGTATTTCGGATTTAGCTCCACTTCACAACCCAGCTAACTTAATTGGGATTCGTGCTTTTAAAGAGGCAATTCCAACTGCTTTACAAGTAGGATGTTTTGATACAGCATTCCATCAAACAATGAGAAAAAGTGATTATTTATATCCAGTTCCTTATGCTTGGTATAGTGAATATGGCGTTCGTAAATATGGTTTTCATGGATTAAGTCACAAATTCGTAAGTGAAAAAATGGCCAGTGTATTAGGAAAAACAAATCCTAATCTAATTGTTTGCCACATTGGAAATGGAGCTAGTATTTCTGCAGTTAGAGAAGGTAAATGTATTGATACTTCTATGGGATTTACTCCAAATGCTGGTATTATGATGGGGACTCGTAGTGGAGATATTGATTATACAATGATTTCTTATCTTATGAAAAAGACTGGTTTTGATTTAGGTAAAATCGATAATATGTTAAATAAGGAAAGTGGTCTTGAAGGAATTGCTGGTATGAGTGACTTAAGAGACTTAGATGAAGCTTTCGAAAATGGAGAAGAAAAAGCTGTACTTGCTTTTGATATTTACACAAATAAGATTGTTGATTATATCGCAAAATATTATGTAAAATTAAATGGAAAAGTAGACGCTATTTGCTTTACTGCAGGTGGTGGAGAGAATGATCCAATTATTCGTCAAGAAGTTTTAAATAAATTAACTGCTTTAGGTATTGTTTTAGATAGCGAGAAGAACGATGCTACTGTTTGTCGTAAGGGTCTTGAAGGAATTATTACAAAAGAAGAATCTAAGATTCCAGCTTATGTAGTTGCGACAGATGAAGAATTAATGATTGCTAGAGATACTTTTGAATTATCTGAATAATTTTTGCTTTAGTTAATATAGAAAAGAGGATATTTCTTTTATGGAGTATCCTTTTTTTATTAAAAAAGTTTTACTTTAATCAATATATGTTATAATATGTCGCATAAAGAAGAAATTATAATTTTATATGGGGGCTATAATGAAAAATTTTAAAAATTTATTTTCTAAGAATGAAAAAAGTGTGAATAAAATTGAAACTGTTTATGGAGATGTAGATGCTAGTATTGATATTGTTTCTCAATATTTACATGATATTGAAGAAGATTTATTAAAACTTGAAATAATTTCTCGTCTATCAGATGATACATATTTAGAATCTAAGATTTTATATTATAAAGAAAAATTACAATCTTTGAAGAATGAATATGAACTAGAAAATTCTAATTCTAAAGAAGTATTGTCTATTTATGGAAAGGATATTAATTATAAACTTCAGCTTTCTTTATTATTAGACGAAACACATTTGTTAAGTAAAAAATATTTTTATTTAAATTCTTTCAATTCTTTTTTAGAACAGTCTGTAGATGAGGTGAATTTTGATATAAAGAAAAAAGAATTATTAGAAAGTGAAGTAGAAATTCAAGGTTATTTGAATGGAAATGATCAAGTAGATAAAAAGTTAAAAGATAAATTTATTGATGTTATTTGGAACTTTTTAAAGCAGGAAGTTAAGCTATCCAAAAACTTAGATTTTTATATGAAAGTATCTAGAAAAACTCAATTATTAATCGAGGAGAAATTTCTTGCTGAATTATTAAAGAGAGTAGAAAATGATTCCTATATTGAAGAGTATATCAAGAAAAGTGATATGGAACAATTGACCTTTGATTATGATATTTTTTCTTATATTGCGTTAGGTAAGAAAAAAAATGTTATTAAAGAGACTGAAACAAATGAAAATCAGTTGGTAGTTCCTACAGGTATTGAAAATTTAAAACTTAATTTTGATTTTTTAAGAAAAAAGCAGCTAACTGGATTAGGTAAATTAAGTATTTTTAAGAAAAAAGGAATTCAAGCAGTTGCTACTGATTTCACTATTGCTAGGGGAAATAAAGTTTATCCATATATCCCAGACGATGATTCCAATGATTTACAAAATTTAGGAAAAAGATTTGGTACTTATTGGTCTAGAACACTTTCTTTTGACTTTCCATCTATATATGTTGTTACTGGTGAAGGTTATATAGATACATATCTTCAAAGCAATCTTTGTACTGGTTGTCGTCTAGTATTACGATTTTCTACTATTGAAAAGTTTTGTTCAAATAAACATATTGATGCTGATGGAGTATTGACAGTAGAGTTTGGTGAATATCCACAAACAGCTGGATCTAAATGCGTACAAGATATGTTATTTTTGAGACGTTATCAAAAAAACTTACAAGAAACTGGGAAAAGTTTTTCTATAGCGCATTCATACAATAATATCGACTTAAAGAATATGAAAAAAGGATCCTCTTTTACTGAATACTATTTAGATGGTAAAAAATATATTTTATTAAATGTATCAGGTTATAGTAATCCTCTTGATTCTAAAGGGAAAACTACCTCTGTCTATTTGTCAAATGGTATGAAGTATAAAAATGGTGCTGCTGTTTGGATAGAAGTTCAACCAATTCGATGGTGGGTTGATGAGAAAAAAGATTTAGCAGTGTCAGAAAAAATTCTTTTAAATGAGCAGTTTGATTTTAGTAGTAAGAAAGTTTTTCTTGAAGATAGTTCGATTTGCTCTTTTATAAATAATAGTTTTGCAAAGGATATTATTCCAAGTAAGATTGATTCTGAAAATGGTGAAGCTATCTTATTATTAGAATCTGACAAAAGTGATAGTAGTTATCTAGAAAAAATGAAGATAAAAACATATTAATTTTAATAAATTTAAAATGACAAAGGTACTGTTTTGATATCTTTATTTTTATATTATTATTTCTAAAAAGGGAAACTCTGGCATTTTTCTTTTTTTTTCTTTTCTTTTGTAGTATAATTGTATTCGTAGAAAGAGGGATTTTAATGAAAATAATGTCAGTAAATGCAGGAAGTAGTTCCTTAAAATTTAGTCTATTTGAAATGGATACTAAAACAGTAATCGCTTCTGGTAATTTTGAAAGAGTTACTTTAGATGGAAGTTTTTACACGATTAAATATAATGGAGAAGAAATTCGTGAAGAAATTGCGGCTCCTAATCATCAAACAGCAGTAGAAATTATTCTCGATCGTTTAGTTTCTTTACAAATTGTAGAAAGTTTAGATGAAATTGAAGGAGTTGGACATCGTTTAGCACATGGTGCTGATAAGTATGATAAAAGTGTTAAAATTACAGATGAGGTAATAGAAGATTTAAAAAGTTATACAGAACTTGCTCCTCTTCATATTCCGGCAAATATTTTAGGAATTGAAGCCATGAAAAAGGTTTTACCTAATGTTCCTATGGTTGGTGTATTTGATACAGCTTTTCATCAAACCTTAGATAAAACAGAATATATTTATCCAGTTCCATATGAATGGTATACAAAATATGGAGTTCGTAAATATGGATTTCACGGAACAAGTTATCGTTATATTAGTAAACAGATTCCACGTCTTATTGGAAAAGAGGAATATAAGGCAATTATTTGTCATCTAGGTAGTGGTGCAAGTATTGCAGCTATTAAAGATGGAGTATCCATTGATACTTCTATGGGATTTACTCCAGTTCCTGGTGTTATGATGGGAACTCGTAGTGGAGATATTGATCCATCTATTATTCCATTCATTATGGAAAAGGAAGATAAGACAGTAGAAGAAGTAATGAATGATTTAAATAAAAAATCAGGATTCTTAGGATTAAGTCAATGTGCTAGTGATTTTAGAGATATTTATAAGGGTGTTACAGAAGGTAATGAACAATGTAAATTGGCTTTTGATAAATTTGTTCGTACTGTAGTTAATTATATTGCTGCTTATTATGTAGAACTAGATGGTGTAGATGTTATTTGTTTTACTGCTGGTCTTGGTGAAAGAGCAAGCGAAGCTAGAGAAGCTATTATGAATAAACTTTCTTGTCTTGGAATTAAGTTAGATAAAGAGGCTAATATGGTTCGTGGTGAGGAAGTAAAAATTAGTAGTGCTGATTCTAGTGTTATGTGTTTTGCAGTTCCTACAAATGAGGAATTAATGATTGCAGAAGATACATTATCTCTAATTGGAGAGTAGAATAGGGTGTTCTTATGTTTAAAAAAATTTATAAAGCAATAAAAAAGTATGATACTATTGTTATCGCAAGGCATGTGGGAGTAGATCCTGATGCCATGGCAAGTCAGCTTTCATTAAAAGAATCTATTCTTTTGACATTTCCAAAAAAACGAGTATTGGCTGTTGGAAATGGTGGGGCTAAGTTTTCTTATCTAGGAAGTTTAGATAAGTTGGAAGATGTTGACTTTTCAAATTCTTTGCTTATTGTTTTAGATACTCCAGATAAAAGAAGAGTGGATTCACCAGAAATTGATCAATTTTCTTATAAAATAAAAGTTGATCATCATCCTTTTGTTGAGAGCTTTTGTGATATTGAATTAATAAATGATGAGAAATCTTCTGCTTGTCAATTGATTTTAGAGTTGCTTTATAAGACAAAATTAAAAAGAAATAAATCTATTATAGAAAAATTGTATATTGGTCTTATTTCTGATACTAACCGTTTTTTATTTAATACTGATAGTGAATTGTTTACTTTGGTTTCTAAAATAGTAAAGGAATATCAATTAGATTTACCTGAATTATATCAAAAACTTTATATGAGGCCACTTCATGAGGTAAAGCTTCAAGGATATATTGAACAAAATATGAAAATTACAGATCATGGAGTTGGGTATGTTATATTAAGTTCAGATATTTTAAATAAATTTTCTGCAGATGCTGGTAGTGCTGGTAATATGGTAAACAACTTTAATTATATTGATGAAATTTTAGTTTGGCTTATGATTTCTGAAGACAGAAAGAATGAAATTATTAAAATTAATATTCGTTCTCGTGGGCCTGTGATTAATACTGTGGCTGAAAAATATCATGGTGGAGGTCATAAATTTGCAAGTGGAGCTAGAGTGACAACTTTTGAGGAAGCTGAACTTTTGGTTCACGATTTAGATCGAGTTTGTGCATCTTATATACAAAAAAGAGAAGGAGATGAAGAAAAATGAAAATTACAGATGTAATATTAGATGTTACTGCTGTACGTCGTAGCCAATATCCAGAAGATGGTAGACCGGAGTTTATGCTAGTTGGGCGTAGTAATGTTGGAAAAAGTAGTTTTATTAATTGCCTAATTAATCGCAAAAATTTGGCTAGAATTTCATCTCGTCCAGGGAAAACACAAACATTAAATTTCTATCTTGTGAATAAAGAATTTTATCTTGTTGATGTTCCGGGATATGGATATGCGGCAGTAGATAAAAAAACACAAGAAAAATTTGGAAAAATGATTGAAGAGTATCTTGAAAAAAGAGAACAGATGAAGCGTGTATTTATGTTGATAGATTTTAGACATAAACCTACAGAAGATGATGTCTTAATGTATAATTTTTTGAAATACTATAACATTCCAGTTACTGTTGTTGCTACAAAAGTGGATAAAGTAGGTGGAAGTAAAACGGATAAAAATAAAAAAATTATTTTAGATACTCTAGATTTAGTTATGGGAGATGATTTAATTCTTTTCTCAAGTGTTACTAAATTGGGTAGAGAAGATATTTTACAGAAAATTGATTCATTAATCAAATGTGCAGAACCAATAGAGGAAGAGGATATTATCTAGTTAGATAATATCTTTTTTTGACAAATCATGATCTTTTACATAATATATTATAGGTGATATTATGAAGGTGGAGTTTCTTGAAAATGATACTATTATCATACATATAATTCGAGATATTGATATTAGTAATCGTAATAATCTAGGTGTATTATTAAAAGAGATTGGTGTTTATTTAAAAAGAAAATATCATTATTTATACTCTGGCCTTTATAATGTTAGTGTTTATCAATATTTAGATTATTTTGTTTTTGAAATTCATAAAATTAGTAATTCATCTTCTATAGATTTTAATATTTCTTTTCATCCTAACAGTTTAATGCTCTTTGAATTTTTGGATGAGGATTATATTTTAGGAAAAAAATATTATCTTGATGGAAAGTATTATGTGGATTTTAAAATTGTATCTTCTTGTTTTGATAATCTTGAATTTGGGAAGGTTATATATAAGGAAGAAGTAGAAAATATTATGAGAAAGGCAATTATAGTTTCATAAAATAAATAATTTTTATGTTAATTATCAAATATCACTGAGATAAAAGTGATATTTTTTTGTGTTAATTTTTCTTAAATTATATGCTGAAAATTAGAAATTGAATAACTTATAGTAAAAAATACTATAAGAGTATTGACTTTTTTTGCTTATGGTATAAAATACTTTATGTAAGGAGGGAAAATAAGAAATTTGATTCTTATTGAATAGGTCATATGAAATTTATAGATGAAATAGATTTAAAAAATAAAAGGATTGTTCTTCGATGTGATTTTAATATTCCTATAGAAAATGGAATGATTCAAAATGATGCTAGACTTGTAAAATCGCTTAAAACTATTCAATATTTACTTAATCAGGAATGTAGCCTTGTTTTAATGAGTCATCTTGGGAGAATAAAAACTCAGGAAGATATTTCAAATAATTCACTTAAAGTTGTCGCTCATAGATTATCAGAATTACTAAATAAAGAAATTACCTTTTTTGAAAATCCTATGTGTAGTTCTGTTTTAGAAAAGTCAAAATCATTACAATCTGGAGAAATTATCTTTTTAGAAAACACAAGATTTTTTGACTATCCAGAGATTTTGGAAAATGGAAATGATTTACAACTTGCCGAATTTTTTGCTTCTTTAGGAGATGTTTTTGTTGTTGATGCCTTTGCTTCAATGCATAGAATTCATGCTTCTACTGCTGGTATTTCTAATTATTTGCCAACTTATTATGGATTACTAGTGAAAGAAGAAATTAACAATTTGAATCCATTAGTCACTGACATTAAACATCCATTTACTGTATTTATGGGAGCTTCTAAGATTGACGATAAAATTATCTATATGAAAGGGCTTCTGAAGAATTGTGATTACTTATTGTTGGGTGGTGGAGTTGCTAATACATTTCTTTTTCTACTTGGAAAGGATATAGGGAATAGTATTCATACTTCTTCCAAAGAAACATTAGAGGAATTAAAGAAAATATTAAATACTTATCAGAAAAAAATAGTTTTACCAGTAGACTTTATGGTAACAGATCATCAAATCATATAGGACCAGAGACGATTCTTAGATTTCAAAATTATTATCAAGATAGTCAAACAATATTTATGAATGGTACTCCAGGACAGTTTGAAAGAGATGTCTATTCCAATGGAACAAAGACGTTACTTGCTTCCTTAAAAGATGTAGATGCGATAAAAATTGCTGGAGGAGGTGCTACTTTAAATGCAATATCAAAGTTTAATTGTGAAGATGTCTTTACATATCTTTCTTCTGGTGGTGGAGCATCCTTAGAATATATTTCGTCTGGTAATCTTGCTGCGATTGATTATATTGAAAATCATAATAAAAATAAAGCGTTAAGAAAAATATAAATTTTATATATGAGGGATAAAAATGAGAGAAAAATATTTAATGATATGGCCAAAATCTAAAGAGGTAACACATATTAATTATCATTTTTCACAGTTTGGTGAATATATAGCCTATTTAGAAAAAAGATTTCCTAATCAAATACTTTATAGAGATGGGGATATTCATGGTGAATTTGGATATCAAGAAAGAAGAGAAATATTAGATTTAATTAAAGAAGAAAATATAGGGAAGGTTGTACTTCAAATTACTTATGAAAATGCAGGAGAAGCAAAAGATTTAATTGAAGAAATAAAAAGTAATTATCCAAGTATTGCTATTATGGGATATGGTACTATTCCAAGATTATATCCTGAATTGTTGAAAGAACTTCCAATTGATGTACTAGCTAGTTTGGGGCATGATCAAAGATGTATTGAAACTTTCCTTAGTAAATATGAAATTTTGGGACAATCAGAAAAACTTCCTGGAATAAAAGTAAAAAATAAAGATACCAATGAGTTTATGGATGCTTCTAATGGCTTATATATTGAAAATTATGAATGGACTTCTACTCCATTAAAGTTATCAAGGGCATATTACGAAGAAAATAATCATGCACGATATGTACTAAATGTTAGTACAGGGTGTCCTTTTCAATGTGAACATTGCTTGTTACAACTTACGGAGGGAAGAAGGGAAAGAAGAAGAACTATTGATAGTATTGATGAATCTTTAAGTACACTTCATCATGAATTTCCATATGTTGAATTTTTTGCAGCTAATCTTACTTTAGATCAACAATATGTTCTTGATTTATGTGAAATGATGAAAAAGAAACATTCTGATATTCATTGGGGATGTGCAACTAGAATTGATGAAGTTACTAGAAAAAAGAGTGGGAACTTAATTATGGATGATTCTGAATTATTAAAAGTTATGAGTGATGCTGGATGTACTTTGATTGGTTTGGGAGTGGAAGGTGTTACAGGAAATTTAAATTCTATTCATACAAAAGATTTTGTATTTGAAAAAACTGATCAGGCAATTAGAAATATTCAAGATGCCAATATTACTGCGAAGGCTATGATTATGGTTAGAATTCCAAATCAGACAAGACAAGATATCATTAACACATTTTATTATTTAACAAAAATGAATACTTTTATTAGACCAACTTTATATACACCATATCATAAAATAGATCAAAATAATATTAGTCTTTATGATTTATATAGATATAACAGAAAAAAAAGACCTGATGATTTAGAAAGTCCAGTAATAGGAATTAGTAATAATCAGTTTGATGAATTACTAAAGTGCCCTAGTCATTATACAGAAATATTAAATTGTACAGAAGAAGAATTAGCACTAGCAGAAAATATTACAAATACAAAATGCCAAAAAGTATTAGTAAAGTAGAGAAAAGGAGAAAAAGAAAATGGTAAATGTTGTTTTAGGAGCCTTTTATGGTGATGAAGGAAAGGGAAAAGTGATTGATTACTTGTCTAAAGATTGTGATTATGCGGTTCGATTTTCAGGAGGAAATAATGCTGGTCATACGATTGAGGTGGATGGAAAAAAGTTTGCATTTCATTTAATACCTAGTGGAATTTTAAATAAAAATGTAAAAGCAATTTTAGGAAATGGAGTTGTTATTGATCCGAAGGTTTTAATAGATGAAATTAATAATTTAAAAGAAAATGGTTATGAAGTAGACAATTTATACATTAGTGATAAGGCACATTTAATCTTACCTTATCATATAGAATTAGATCGTATGTTAGAAGATTTTCGAAAAGAAAATAAAATAGGAACAACTAATCGAGGAATTGGACCAGCATATTGTGATAAATATGAGCGCTCAGGAATTCGTATGGAGGATTTTATTAGTAATCGTTTTAAAGATTGTTTGAAAGTTAACTTAGAAAATAAAAATATTATTTTAAAAGCTTATGGATATGAGGAATTTGATTTTGAAACTATTTACAAAGAATATTCTAAATATGCAGAAATATTAAAACCATATGTTTGCGATACAACAACGATGTTACATAAAGCAATTAAAAACAATGAAAAAATATTATGTGAAGGAGCACAGGCTACACTATTAGATATTGATTTTGGAAGTTATCCATTCGTTACATCTTCTAGTCCAACAATTGGTGGAGTATCTACTGGTACAGGAATTGGCTCTAAATATATTGATGAAGTATATGGTGTTATTAAAGCTTATTCTTCTAGAGTTGGAGCCGGTCCTTATGTTACTGAATTAACAGATGAAGTGGGGAATCAGATTAGAGAACTTGGACATGAATATGGAACAACTACAAAAAGACCTAGGCGTTGTGGATGGTTAGATATTGTTGCCTTAAATTACGCAATTATGTTAAATGGTATGACCGCTATTGCGATGAATCATTTAGATACGATTGGGCATCTTGATAAGATTAAACTTTGTGTTGCTTATGAATATCATGGAAAAAGAGAAGAATATTTTAATACAAATGTAGATTTCTTGAATCACTGTAAACCAATTTATGAAGAATTTGAAGGAAATTTTGGTGATATTAGTCATTGTAAAAGTTATGAAGATTTGCCAGTAAATGCCAAAAAGTATATTGAAAGAATCGAGGAATTAACAAATACAAAGATTAAATTTATCGGAACAGGTGCTGGAAGAACATCAATTATTGTTAGATAAAATGAAAAAAATTAAAAGAAAAATGGTGACTATAAATGTATTTCTTTAATATTCGCAGTCTAATGGAAAGGTCAAAAATTAATTATGCCAAGTATAGCCGCACATATGGCAGTTGCAAAATTGGTAAGTGGAAATTTAAAAATACATAACTATGACTTTATAAAAGGAAATTTGTTACCAGACATCATATTAAAAGAAAACAGTCACTATAAAGTGAAAGGAAAATTTTTCTTAATACCAGATACAGATTATTTTAAAAGAATTTTTGATTTATATGATAATTTGTATCTTGGATATTATGTTCATTTATTACTAGATAAATATTTCTTAGAGGAATTTGTTCCAAAAAATATTTCAAATTTAGATGTATTTCAAGATAAAACAATGTATAATGATTATAATCTAATTAATTATCAAATTATAAAAGAGTTTGGATTAGACGTAGAATTTTTAAAAAAAGTATTACAAGATTTTAGTGTTGATATTAGTAAAGATAAGTTAGATTATAATGTAGGGTGTTTGTCTATAAAAGAGGTTCAAGATACAACTTGTTTAAATTTTAATGATTTTTCTAAATTTCTTTACAATATTTCATCAGTGATAAGTAAGGAGATCGAGGATTATGCAGGTTCATCTAACAAGTTGTTTGTTCGTTCTAGATAGAGAAAAAAATGATAATATTAGAAAAAATGATATTCAAAAAATAAAGGTTTTAGTTACAAAAAATAAGAAACTACCTAGTATTCTTTTTGATGGTACTGGTATAAAAAAACAACTAAAGAAAAGTTTATCTAATATTATTGGTACTGATATTTTTCATTTATCTCAAGTATTTACTTTAGATAATCAAGATAGTGTAGATATTCTTTATCTTGGTATTACAAATATTGAACATATTGTAAATTTGAAGGAAGATTATCAGTTAATTGAATTTAAAGTAAAGAATAATAATACGATTACGTTTGGGGAAGATATATATCAATATGAAACAATTGAAGTAGAAGAAAATAACAATATAGAGTATATTCATAAAATTAAAACAGACGATATAAATAGGAGAAGAACTTTACTGAATTTATTAATTAGCTATAAAAAAATAAGAGGTAGTGTTGATAATAGTGATATTTTATTTAAATTTATGGGTAGTTCTTTTTCATTAGAAGATGTTAGAATTTTATATGAAACAATAAAAGACTCTACTGTAGATAAATCCAATTTTAGAAAAAAAATAATTAAATATTGTGAAAAAATTGAGACACAGGAGAAAACAAAGAATGGATTTCGGCCTAGTCAAAAATATAGATTTAAACCACTGAAAGGAGATATATGGATATGATTATTGCAACAAATAATAATGGTAAACTAAAAGAATTTAAGAAAATATTTAATGAATATGAGATTAGTTCATTAAAAGAAAAGAAAATTGATGTAGAGGTTTTAGAAGATCAGGATACATTTTTAGGGAATGCAAGAAAGAAGGCAAAAGAAATCTATGAGATTTCTCATGAAGCAACTATTGCAGATGATTCAGGATTATGTATTCATTCATTAAATGGATTTCCGGGTGTTATGACACATAGATTTTTAGGAGAAGAAGCTACGGATAGAATGAGAAATGAATATTTAGTTCAAGAAGTGAATAAATATGAAGATAGAAGTGCACAAGTTATTTGTAGTCTAGTTTATTATGATGGAGATAAATTTATTGAAGCAGAAGGAGTTTTAGATGGATTTATTTCTACAGAGTGTAGAGGAACAAATGGATTTGGCTTTGACGAGATATTTGAACTTCCCAATGGTTTAACCCTAGCAGAGTTATCACCTGAAGAAAAAAATGAAGTTAGTGCTAGATCTTTAGCAATAAAAAATTTAAAAGAAAAGTTAGATTAATATAATCAGTAGTTAAGGAATGAAAATTATTTCATTCTTTTTCTATGTAAACTAGAGTTTATTTTTAGTAATCTTATTTTATTTCTTGTTTATTGTGATATACTGAACTTGTAGTATTTATGTGGTTTATTTTAATTAGACTACTGGTTAGGAGGAAAAATGAAAAATACGAGTAAAATTTTATGGGGGATTATTTTAATTGCCATTGGTGTTATTATTGGACTTAATAGTTTTGGTATCACTGATATTGATGTATTCTTTAATGGTTGGTGGACTTTATTTATTATTGTTCCTTGCTTTATTTCATTATTTAATAATGAAAAGGAAGGGAAAATGGGAGATATTATTGGTTTAATTATTGGTATCTGCTTATTATTAACGTGTAATGATATTTTAAGTTTTGAACTTATCGCAAAATTAATTGTTCCATTTATTTTAGTAATGATTGGGTTATCTATGATATTTAATAATACAATTCAGGCAAAGGTTTCTAGTAAAGTAAAAGAAGCAAAGAAAAATGGTTTGGAAAGTATTACGGCTACTTTTTCTGAACAGAAAGTAAATAAGGATGGTGAAAAATTTAAAGGAGCAAACTTAGACGCTGTTTTTGGTTCTGTTGTTTTAGATTTAAGAGAAGCAAAACTTGAATCAGAAGTAACAATTCAAGCGAGCGCTATTTTTGGAGGTGTAGATATTATTGTACCTAAGGATGTAAATGTTAAGGTAAAATCAACTCCTATTTTTGGTGGTGTATCTAATAAGGTTCCAAAATCAAAGGATTCTGCTCCAACAATATATATTGAGGCATTCTCTATGTTTGGAGGAATTGATATTAAATGACAACAATACAAAAAGTAATTAAGATATGTGCGATAGGATTTGCTGTTTTTCTTATTGTTAATATTTTAAGTTTTATTATGATGGCTCTTGGATTTGCTGTTAGCTTTAGTGCTTCTGGTAATGTTAAGGGAGAAGATTTTAGTTATTCTTATGATGAAAATATTGAAAAAGTTAAAATTGATTTATCTACTTCAAATCTTGTAATTGAAACTGGAGAAAAGTTTCAAGTAGATGTAAAAAATGTAAGTAGTCGTTTTTCTTCAAAGGTTAAAAATGGTACTTTAATTGTGGAAGAATCAGGAAGATGGTTTTTTACTTCTAGGGTTCATGGAAAGATAATTATTACTGTTCCAAAAGATACTTTATTAAATAGTTTAGATATTGATTCTGGAGCAGGTCGTATTGAAATAGTGGATATAGAGTCAAGTAAATTTGATTTAGATCAAGGGGCAGGATCTATTATTATTAGAGATTCCTCTTTTGACAAGACTTCTATTGACGGCGGAGCAGGAGAAATTATTGTTTCCTCATCTACTTTAAATAACCTTAGCTTAGATGCTGGTGTTGGTCGTATAAAGATGGAAGCTAGTATTTTAGGAAATAGCGATATTGAATGTGGTGTAGGTGAAATAGATATTACGTTATTAGGACAGGAAGAAGATTATCAATTGAATTTAGAAAAGGGATTAGGAAGTCTAGAGGTAAATGGTAAAGGGTATTCTAATCAGTCCACTTATGGTAGTGGAGAGAATCGTATTAATATTGAAGGTGGCGTTGGTTCTATTTCTGTATCTTTTCAAAAAAATAATCAAGAAGGGACTTTTTAGTCCTTTTTTTTGCCTTAAAATGAGACTTCTCAAATTTTTGATTTTGTGGTAAAATAAGGAATATGTGAAAGGGGTGGTTCATGTGAATTTGCCAGTTGTTGCCCTAGTCGGAAGACCAAATGTTGGAAAAAGTACTTTGTTTAATAAAATGGTAGGTAGTAAGATTTCTATTATTGAAGATACTCCTGGTGTTACTAGAGATAGGATTTATAGTGAAGTTCATTTTAATAATTATCGTTTTTCTTTAATCGATACAGGTGGTATTGATGTTAGTGAAGCAGTTTTTAATGCTGAGATTAAGGTTCAAGCTACCGTTGCTATCGATGAAGCAGATGTTGTTGTTTTTGTAGTTGATGGAAAAGAAGGAATTACTGCTAATGATCGTTTTATTCGTGATATTTTAAGAAAGTCTGGAAAACGTGTGATTGTTGCGATTAACAAGGTTGATAATAAGAAATCAGAAGAAAATATTTATGACTTTTATGAACTAGGTTTTGAGGAATATATTTCTATTTCTGCAGAACATAATATCGGTATGTATGAACTTTTAGGTGCAATCACAAAGGATTTTAGAACATTTGAAGAGGATCCTCTAGATAATCGATTAAAATTTTCTGTTATTGGAAGACCAAATGTTGGAAAAAGTAGTTTAATTAATGCAATGGTCAATGAAGAAAGGGTTATCGTTAGTAATACTGCAGGTACTACTAGAGATGCAATTGATACTACATTTCGATATAATGGAGAAGAATTTGTACTTATTGACACTGCTGGAATGAGGAAACAAGGAAAAATTTACGAAGCAGTTGAAAAGTATAGTTTACTTCGTAGTTTAAGAGCAATTGATCGAAGTGATGTTTGCCTTTTAGTTATTAATGCAGAAGAAGGAATTATTGAGCATGATAAACATATCGCAGGATATGCCTTGGAAAAAGGAAAAGGTATTATTATTGTCGTTAATAAATGGGATAAGGTAGAAAATCCTAATATTAAGGAATATACAGATTATGTAAGACGTGAATTTCAATTTATTACATATGCACCTATTGTTTTCTTATCAGCACTTACTAAGAAAAGAATTCACACTTTAATGCCAGAAGTTCTAAAGGTATGTGAAAATGTAAAACGTGAGATTTCAACAAGTATTTTGAATAGAGTGATTGAAGATGCTTATCAGTTGAATATTCCACCTTCTTATAAGGGAAAACGTTTAAAAATTTACTTTGTAAGTCAAACTGGTACCAAACCTCCAAAAATTACTTTTCGTGTTAATAATAAAGGATTGGTTCATTTTTCTTATGAACGTTATCTTGAAAATAAACTTCGCGAAAATTTTGATTTTGAGGGAACTCCAATTGTTTTACAATTTAAAAATAAGACAGATGAGTAATTTTTGATAATTACTCTTTTTTTTGTTATAATTTTTGTGGTGGGTGTTAATCATGGTAGAAGAAGTAATTGAATTAAGGAAGCAACTTGTTTTAGAGTATTTAGATCAAATTCTTGGGTGTGGAAAAGATGTTGATGGGTTTATTCAGTTTTATACGATTAAGGATGAAGGAAAAATGATTTGTGCTATGCATATTTTTGTTCCAAAGAACAACTATGATCGATATTATAGATTGGATATTCCTTCAAGAAATAGTGTTCAATTTTATAATGCATTAGTTTCAATCTCTTTAAAAAAATATCCATTTTCTTATCAAATATTTGATAAAGAAGATTTACTTGAAATTCAAATTAGTAATCAATTGACAAATAATTCTGTAAAACTTGCTTTTTTTACTGAAAAACAACAGGAAATTAGATGGAAAAATAGTATACTAAAAGTAGTAAATAATATTAAATGAGGTGATACTATGGGATTAGGATGGTTTTTAGATAGGAAAGATCCTAAAAATGAATTAGAAGGGCTTGAACGGGCTCAAAAGATTTTAGATGAAAGATATAATAGACATCAAGTGCCAGAAGAAGTATATCGTAAACAATGTATGGAATTTCAAAAGAAAAGAGAAAAATACGAGAAAAAATTAGGAAAAAGTAAATACGATATTTAAACATTTATAATTTCTTACATATATTAATGTAGGAGGTTTTTATGTTTGGTGATTCTTTTTTTAGAAAAGTTGAAAATAAGTCTGGAGTCAATAAGGAAACCATATTATCTTTAGCATCTAAGCTGCAGAATTCTAATATGAAAGATGAAAAGATACTTCGTGAATTGGTTCATGAGATTAGTGACATTACTGGTAAACCTGTAAGTCAGGAAAAGGAAGATAAAATAGTAAATACGATTATCAAGGATAATGTTCCAGATGTTGATAAAATGATATAAAAAAACAATAAGAAAAAAATCTTATTGTTTTTTTTTGCTTTTTTTGTTCGAAATTCTATTTTTTGTAAATAATGATATATAGAGATATATTTGGATCAGATGTTCACTAGAAGCGAGGTGAAGTTATGCCTAGACTAGTAAATAAAATCTATAATAGTTTCATAATATCAATACTATTTAATTTTATCTTAGTAATTCTAGTGATAGTTTTAATCATAAACTAAAATAATCAGGGGGTTTTGGTTAAA
>CATLHA010000017.1 GCA_949948745.1 uncultured Caryophanales bacterium | reverse complement strand
GTACAACTTACACCATAAGTTCCTGTTCCTCGACTATTCGCTGGATTACATACAACACTTCCTCCACTTGGACCCCATCCTGGTCTAACATTACTTGAGAATGTATAAGCACCATTTCCTAAGCTAATTGGATTCTGTCCAACGGATGGACTCGGTGTTGTTACATCTACTTTAACATTAATTGTACATGTATTTGAATTTCCTGCATTATCTACAATAGTTCCCGTAATTGTCTCTCCCAATGTTGTATATGATATATATGTCTTATTAAGTGAGGTCTTCTTTACTCCACTGAAATTATCTGTTGCTGTTAAAAATCCTACACTCACTGGATTTGTAAAATATCCATTTGCCATCGTTGGTGGATTGACATAGGTTAAACTACAACTTGGTTTTACTGTATCTCTTCTTATAATATATGCATCTGACCATGCCCCTCTATTTCCCGCATAATCTACTGCTCTTACATAAATAATATATTGTCCATCTCTATTTTCTATCCATGGATTACTTGTCCTTGTTCCTGTTGTCCCCGCTGTATTATAAGAATATTCATAATACTCGATTCCTACGTTATCTGTTCCACTAAATGTTTGTTTTACATCTTTGTTCGTCCAATTTCCTGATACATATCCATTTAAATTTACTATTGTCTTACTTGGATTCTCTGTATCCATATGTAATTTCTGTATATTGGAAAATGCTCCTTTATTTCCTGAAGTATCTACCGCTCTAAAAACTACATTATCACTACTAAAATTATTTGGTGGAGTAAAGTTTCCATCTGCTCCTATTGTCTTATAATGACTTCCATCTTTATAGATTTCAAAGCTTCCTATTTCTATATCATCTGTCGCACTTAATTTGATCTTGATATTGTTTTGCCATTTCTCTGTACTTTTTCCTCCCAAATAAGTAACCACTGTCTTTGTTGGTTTTGTTTTATCTGTTTGTACTTTTAACTCTCTAATATCACTTTCATTCCCTGATTTATCTACTACTTTTATCTGCATGGTTCCCCACAATGTCTTATCTATCTTCACTGTATTTCTTAAATTTGTAGTATTGTAGACTCTCCAGTTGCTTTCTCTCTTCTCTTTATAATATACTGCTCTTAATCCACTTCCTTCTAAATTTGGATGTTTCTCTTTACATGCATAATCACTCGCATTGATATGGATAATAACATCTTTATTTGTGATTTCCCCATTATATCCTGTTCCACTTGTATATCGTAATTGTAGTGTATCTATCACTGGTTTTACTGTATCTATTACTTCTACATTCTTCGCTAATGATTTCGTTCTATATGTCCATTTTAATGTGACTGTTCCTAATTTTGTTGTATCTATTGTTTTAGGTGAAGCCTCTAATTTATCTGTTACTACTTTATTCTTTCCCCCTGTTCTTTCTTTTACTGTCGCATATGGAATTGTAATATCATCACATTGTTTTACTCTTGATGCCAAATCTCCATTTAAATCTATCGCATAATTTCTTGATTCATTATTATTTCCTACATAATTACACTCTGTCTCACTAGAATGATAGTTTTCTCCACAATCTAGACAAATATGATAATCATACTTATCCTTTCCTGTCTTTACTGTTGTAATAGTTCCTGTACATTTATTTCCATCTTCATCTTTGATTTCATCTATATATTTATTATTTACTAATTCATCAATATTAATTACAGAACTATTTCCTATCTCTCTTGGAAGCAAACTCTTATAATTTAATAGATAATCTTTCCCTGATGCCATAACATCTGTTTCTAATGCCTGATAATATGATTTAGTACCTTTCTTTAAATATCCATTTACTGCTGGTATCGCTATCATTAATAATACTCCTAGTATTACAAATACTGCCAACAATTCTACTAAGGTAAATCCTTTTTTATTTTTCATTTTACGCACCCTAACCTACTATCATATATTAAAAATTATAACATTGTTTATTTCAAATGAAAAGATACAGAAAAGTAATTCTATAATAATATCAATTCTTTTCTATATCTTTACATCATTTATATTTTTATTCACTCATATTTTTTTTCATATTCTTCATAGCCACCAACAAGATCTACCGCCTGATACCCGAGTTCTTGTAAATGCATGCATATTTTTCTGCTTTTCTCCCCATGTTCACAATAAAAATAATATTTTTCATTCTTCTTCAAATAATTTTCTGGAGCCATAATTAAATAAATATAAGGAATGTTAGTAGAATTAGGAATATGACCTAAATAATATTGAAATTTATCTCTAATATCAATTATGTTTGTTGGAATTGTAATTTTATTAATATCTAATATATCAAGTGAAGCATACATACAATTATCACCTAATACATTTTATGATAAAACAAAAAAAGTGATACAACTCACTATATCACTTTCATCAATCATCAAAGAAATCATCAAAGAATTGATCATCTGTAACTTCAATTTCTTTTTCAATAATCTTATCTTCATGTACAATTGCTGGAGATGGTTGTGGACTAGAATTTGTAGTATTTTGTATAGTAGAAATACTAGGTGCTGTAGTCTTCGAAGAAACAGAAGGAGCCTCCTTCTTTTCTTGGAATTGTGCCACAAAATCATCCATATCATTAGTTTTAGGAATATCAGTAGAAGTTGGTTTTGGTGAAGAAAGACTTCCACTTAATAAATCGTTAGTAGACATCTTAGTTTCATTTTCTACTGGACGGGTCCTATTGATACTAGTAGTAACACTTGGTTCTTCAAAAATTGACTGAATACCTGATGTCATATTTTTATCAAAGTTATCTTTGGTAACTGGTGTTTCTTTAACAAAATCTGGGACAGGTAGAGGTGTCTTAGTCACTGGCTCAACAACTGCTTCCTGTGTCTTAGGTTTCTCAGTAGGAACTGGATTCTCTCCTCTTTGGCGTTTCTCTTCAGCCTCAATTTGAGCAATTTTTTCATCTATTTTCTTAACTAAATCATCTACATTAAATCCACTTCTAGCAAGTCTCGAAGAATTAGACATACCATTTCCATTAGGTCTTGGTGGCATACTCTGCATACCATTCATTCCAGGCATTCCAGGCATTCCAGGCATACGATTCATACCTGACATTCCACCCATACCACCCATACCAGACATACCAGCCATTCCAGGCATACCTGCCATACCTCCTGGTACACCTCCTGAAGCTCCTTGTGGATTATTCATCATTTCCATTAATTTTTCTTTTTTCTTTTCTTTTACATACTCACGAATATCAAATGTATGAACTTCTTGTTTTTCACGTTCTGGATATGTAGCTTTTGGATAATCTTTATCCCACTTCATTTTATAATCTGGAGTAAATTTAGTCTTAAAAGGTGCTTGACGAATACGCATGATAATTACTTCAAACTGTTTCATACGTTGTAATTCACTGATAGTAACGAGTGGAGTCGAAGCCGTCTTATCATCCTTTTTACTTTTAACCTCACCACACATTTTAGAAATTTCTTCTAAAGCCTTTAACTCAGTTGTAATAAGGTAAATAATATTACCACAGTTACCTTTAATAGTTTCAGCATTTTCTTTTCCATAAACTTGATCTAACTGTGCAAAGTTCTGAATAATCATTGTAAAACGAACTTGACGAGAACGAGCTGCCGTAATCATTGTCGTAATATCTTTAAGTGGTGGCATATTCGCAAACTCATCTAGTAAGAAATTGGTACGAACAGGAAGTTTTCCACCATGTTCTTGAGCAACACTAATCAGTGTTTCATAACATTGCTTTAATAGAATTGTAACTAAAGAATGATATGTTTTCTTTTCATCCTGAATAACTATAAATAAAGCTGTTGGTTGTTCCCCTATTGTTTTTAAATCAAAATCACTATGAGATAACATTTCTGATAAATTATCACGTGATGCAAATAATTTAATTTTTTGTTTAAATACAGAAATAATAGATCCCTTTGTTTCATTAGGAGCCATAATAGTTCCAGATGCGTTGGTATAAGCGGCAGAAGATGGATCTTTTGTTTCAAAATAAGATTTAATGTATGTAGAACCACCAAATTTTTCTTCACCTACAGTAGTCATTAAACTAATTGTATTTAAGTTTACTTTATCTTCTGTAGTATCTTCAAACATTCCAAGAGCTAATCCTGAAAAATAGTCAGCAGAAGTCTTCTCCCAGAATGGGTCAGCATTTCCACTCTTTTCTTCATAAAGAATATTTGCAGCTAAGTCATCTAATAACTCAATTGCCTTATCATGATTTCCTGATTGATAAATTCGATATGGAAGTGACAATGGATTCCATGCATTTCCTTGTTGAGGGTCACGGAAATTTAATATTAATACATTATAACCTTTTTCACGTAACATATTGGATGTATTTTCATAGATTTCACCTTTAGGGTCAGTAATAATCATAGATTCACGTTTTTTTGCTAATACATTAACTGTAGGGAAAATTACAGTTTGAGTTTTACCAGAACCAGTAGCACCAATTACCAAACTATGATACTCACCATTATCTACCCAAACTTCATTATCCTTTAAGATTAACGGAACTCCTGCAGCATCCGTATGATCTTGATTTGGTCTAATCATAGCCATTTTATACCCTTGTTTCATTTCTTTTTCTTTACACCAACGACTATATCCCTTATCTGACTTTTCAGTAGAAAAACCAATTCCGCTTTCACGATCAAAGAAATAAGAACTTACGGACATAAAAATACTTCCTAAAAATAATAAATAAAATACTAAAGTAGCAAGAATTCTATTTGGGGCAAAGGCTGGTAATGGATTAAGTCCATAAAAATGACCTTCCAATGCTAGTGCTGGGAAGTTTAATACTCCTAGACACACAATATACAATAAAAAGATTGCAAAAATGACAAAAATTAATACGTCTGTTGCATCTGCTTTAAATTTTAATTTCATCTATATTCCCTTCTTCCTACTTAATTTTATTAGCTTTCTTTGACTTTATAGATAAATTGATTACAAAAATACTTGCAATAATTACTACAACTAAAATAACACTACATAAAGAAATTAACAAGCTTAAATCTAATTTTTTCGTTGTTTTATTTAATAAATTAATCTGAATACTCTTATTATCATAATTAATTTTATTAATTTTCCAAATATATTCTCCATCGAGTACTTCATCTGCATTATGCTCTTTCACTTCATGATTTGTCTTTAATTTAATCACAATCTCATCTAAATTATCATAATGTTCAAAACAAAGATTTTTATTTGATGTAGAAAGAATAATACCATCATTATCTAAATTATTGACAACAGAGAAATGTTGATAACAAGTACCAATTCCTGGTAAAGCTTTTATTTGTTTTTTATCGCGATAACTAACTTCCTTCTTAGCTAATATTCCAAGCTCTGTATCAGTTTTAAGTCTTTCTAAACCTTCCATTTTTGTTTCTAAATTAATTGTTTTCAAATCGACCAGTTCAGAAAAACGAAGATCAGATAAATTAGTATCCTCTTCATCCATATCTTCCATTCCGCAATTGCCATTTTTACAGTAATCTGGATCTATATAGTGATCCTCTTTATCAGGTTCATTATGAATTACGATTTCTTCCCAACGATTTGGGTCAGTTTCAACCAATTTACCATCTAAACGAACTGTATTGTCTGTAATATCGACATTATATTGCACACTACAGCCAGTTAGAAGGAACAAAGCTAAAATAAGTAAAAATATTTTCTTTTTCATAGTTCCTCCTAATGTCCAGTAAATGAGAAATGCATATAGTCTTTGGATGAATTCCAATTTCCACCCCAGCCCCATCCATATTGACTAAATGCTCTAACAACAGGGCCATTTGGAACAATAGAATATGGACTTACACCAGGTTTCCAGAAAGATCCAGAAATAACACTTCCATTTTTTATCATATAATTCTCGTTAGCATTAATATCACAAGCAACACCATAACTATGATGAGAAGTTGTTTGTCTATTACCGGCCATTCCACGCCATGAATAACAGTATGTATCTTTGATAGGGAATCCAGCATCTGCTATCTGTTGATATATTTTGGCAACATCCCCAGCAATAGCTTGATGAACAGTTAATCCTATCATTTTTCTATTACCATTGATATCTACAACTGGTACAGTAACTTTAGTTAAATATTTCTGCATTTCCTGTGAAGAAGTTGGAAGTCCGTCTGGGAATAAAAATGCAAGTTTTTCTGAAGTTGATCCATTTTTAACTCCTTCACCACTACCACCAGAAGATGAACTCATACCACCAGTATAGAAGTAAGATAAAATTTCTGTATAGGTAGAACCTTTAGTAGCAGCCATATCCGCAGCAGCTATCTGACTCATACCACGACCATGTCCACCAGCAGCACGACCAGAATACTTATTAGTAATCGTAACTGTATGTTTTTCTCCAGAAGGAAGTTTTGTATACTGACAAGTAAGTTTTCCAGGACAATCCCAAGAATCATACTGGGCAAGGACTACCTTTCCATTTTCTGTAATTACCTGACCTCTAGTAGAATCTGCAGCTTCCCAAGATTCAGCAGAATAATTTGGATTAAAGTTTTGCGCATTTGAACTATTATCAATTGCTTGCTCACAAGAATTCGTACTAGCAATTACATAACTTCTCGCAGCTACTGCCAAAGCTTTTTTAGATTCCATTGGAAAATCAGCATACATCTCAGCTTCTACAACACCAGCAATATATTCTTCTAAATCATAAGTACCAGCATTTTTTCCAGTAACAGTTACACCATCTGTACAAAATTCTCCAACTGTCTGAAAAGCATATTTTTCAGAACAATCACGACTTGGACCTAACAACGTATAATAGTCATAAATTCTATCGAGAATCTTATAAGCATCTTCATAACGTTTACTACCTTCTTCAGCAAAACCACTACCTGCATCAAGATAATCATCATAATATTCTTCGATAAAATTATCCATTAAATTCCAAAAATAAACACTATCTTCCATAGTTTCCCAATCGGCAATACTAAGTTGAGCAAAATCTCTATAATCCTTAGGTACTTCAGGTTCACAAACACGGGTATCTATAACCCCATCTTTGTCTGTATCTAGAAAAGTAGCACCTGGAATATAATAATAATATTCATAATTTCTTTCACGATTCGCTTTTTTTGTTAAAAAATTAAACCATCTTGTTTCAATATCGTTTCTTGCAACTAATCGAGGTGTCCTACTATCACGAATAGGTACATCTGTAAAAAGTTGACCCCATCTAGAAACATCCATACATTCTTTTGCATGTTCTTCATCATCAACCAAAATTTCATATGAATTTTCATCATCAGAACATTGATCTTGATACTGTGATTGATATTCTGTAAGACAACCTGCTTTTGCCTTTACAAGACCATATTTTTTACGCTTAATCTGCATATTTACAAGAACATCAATGTATTTCTCCATTTTTTTATAATCAGAAGCATCTAATGTATCAACAGAATCCTCATCACAAGTTTCTGGATCATCACATTCTTCTTCTCCTGTTTCAAGTTCTTCATTATATGCTCTATCTACAGATAGAGTAGCATGAATTAAATTAACATCCACACAAACACCATATTTCTGATAAGCTTTTTCCTGAGCTTTTTCTAGAGTTTGATAATATTCCTTTTCTGCCTTTTCAGCAGCAGGATAGTCCATTCCATCTCCATCACCTTCAAAAAAGCCATCAAAGAAATTAACAACTGCTTGTCCAGGCATTAATATAGCACCAGCAAGTATAAGAATTATAAGTAATGAACAACCACATCCACCAGCAAATGGAGAAAGAAGAAAGGCAATAATCTTAAACGTATTGCTACCACCAGACTTTTCTCCTTGAGAATCACCACTAGCAGAATCTCCCTTAGATTCTCCACCCTTACCGTCACCAGTCACATCACTTTTTCCAGCTGTATTTTTAGCAACATCTTGAGCATCCTTAGCTTTTTCTTCTAATCCTTCTCTCGCAAGTTTCTCTTTAGCAAGTCCACTCGCCTTTCCAGCAGCAGCTCCACCAGAGCCACCACCAGCCATATCAATTCCTTTATCAGCCGCATCAAGGGCACCAGTTTTATTTAAACCCTTAGTTAAAGGTTTAGCAAAAGGAGCAGAATTAATGGCTTTCCCTGCAACATTTTCTATAGCTTGTCCAGCCTTTGTTTTACTGACAGCATTATAGATGGCATTTCCAGCAGCTCCACCAAAATAAGTTGCAGCAGCTTTCCCTGCAACATGCGCAGTTTTCGCTCCAGCCTGTTCTTCTTCAGCTTTCTTTTGCTCTTCTTCTTGATCCATCTATAATCACCTGCCTTTACTACTTATAATTCTATAGACCTCCACCGCTACCGAAAGAATCTAATTCTTCTGGTGTTAGAGTGACATTAATTTGCATACGTCTATTTCCACAAACAAATAGTGCTTCACCTTGAGAATATCTCTTAATACTTTCTTTTTCATTATCATTTAAATCAATTAATCGACCTAAGTCCTCAACAGCTTGTTTCTTAAGTCCCATAACAAGATAATAAGACGCGTTATCAAAAATTGCTTTACCTTGTGTGATTACCATAGGTGCAGCAAAATCACTAGGCTGCTGTGTAATGATAATAGAACCAGTATTATATTTACGAGCACGTCTTTGTACTTGAGCTAAGAAATCAGCTCCCAAAGAGTTTTGATCTGATAGTAAAACGTGAGCTTCATCCACCATTAATACTGTATTGGTTTCTTTGTTTAAACATAGTCCCCAAGCATATTTTAATACGTTAAAGAATAATGCATTACGAATATTATCTGCAGAATTCATAAGCTCTTTAATATTAAATACAATAAAATCTGTATCAGAAGTAACGGTAGTATGACCATCAAAATAGTATTTTAATTCCTGAGTTAAAGGTCTAATTTTTAATTCAAGTTTTTCCATAATCATTCTCTCTTGTGTACGATCTGTCATAGAAAGAAGTCTTCCCTTGATAGTAGCGTAAACATCAGAGAATGTTGGGAAATCATTTGGTTTATAATCATAGAAATTACTATTAAAATCAATACCAAAACGACGATATGTATCTTGAACAACTTCACTAAACATTGTTAATACATCTTCTTCAATAGAAGGATCATAATATTTCATAAAACCTTTTAAGAATTGAAGTGTACGAGTTAAAACAGTATATCCAAGTCCCTCTTTAATTTCATCTTCATCAGCATCGACAACAACTTGAAGTGGATTTACCATACCATATTCTCCACCTTTACCTAAGTCAATACTTTCTCCACCATAAGATTTTGTCATTTCATAAAGTTCATTTTCTGGGTCTATCGCAACAATTTGATATCCATTACGAATATGAGAACGAAGCATTAATTTAGCTGCAGTCGATTTACCACTACCTGAAGTACCTAAAATAATAAGGTTCGCATTATTACGGTTATTTTCTTTCATCGTCTGGTAAGCAAATTGATTAAATAAGATAACACCACCAGAAAAATCAACACCAAGCAACGTAGATAATCCTGGATCTTTAATACTATCAAAGATAAATGGATACATAGCTGCTAAAGTAGGAGTTGGAATTGGCGTACCAATTCTTTGTTCTACATCTTGATTTGGAAAAATTGGAATAATAGATTTTAATAATTTTTCTTGTTCAAATCTTAAAGAAAGTCCTCTCATTTCCATCGCATCTAAATAGTTCTTAATATTAACTTTTTTCATTTCTAATTCTTCTTTAGAGTCAGCAAGAACCATGATATGCATTTGAAAATCAAAAATTTTAGATTGAGAACTAGCAAGCATTGTAATAAAGGATTCCAAAGATTCATAATCTAGACGAATTCTTTCTTTTATTGTTTGATCTTTTTCTTCCACATATCTAGTTTTTAAATCTGCAATCTGCTTATTTAACATTTTAGACATTACAGAAAAAGGTAATGGAATATGTTTTGCAACAATTTTTATACCAGACATACTAGTTAAAGAAGCTAAAAATCCTGGATAAATGGTCTTAGGATATGAAACTATTGTAATAATAGTTGCATATTTATCACTTATAGTAAAATCGCTTAACCCAAAGTGTAATCCTTTAGGAGCTACTTCTGAACGAAACATCATATTCCCACCGCCCCAAATTTAAAACTTCTTCCACCGTTTAAGAAACTATCTAAAACGACTCTTAAATCTTCATTGCTTGTTTGTCTAGCAATAAGTCCAGCCTGTGCCAAACCACTGATTAACATACGAATCTTTTTTTGCATCATTTCTAAGTTTTTCTCTCTAAATAGAATATAGTACTCAGTATCAACAACATTATTTGTCATGAAACTATTTCCTTTTTGAATATCTTGACTAATTAGTTTACGAATTGCAGGATTTGTTTGATTTTGATATTGAAGTTGAAGTGTAGATAAATACATAGAAATATCTACAGGTCGATCAGCTACAATTAACCAAAATTCAAAATCAATCATATTATAGAAATTTTTTAATGCAATAAGGATATTTCCTTGTGCCATTTCATCTAAGATAAAGATATTACGAGGAGTAATTTTTACTCCACTTACTTTTGTTTGATCGGGAAGAATAATCGCTCCATTTGAAATGGATTGAATATTAATCCAATTTTCTGTCCATTGCCCATTGTTGTTCATCACGTATACACCAACCTTTCCATACGTATCTTCTTCGACCACTAAAATATTGATATATTTCAATAAGTAACTGTAAAACATTATGATAGTGAGCAGCAGGCATAACAAGTAAGCCTGTAAAAATAGCAGGGGAAATTGAAAGTACTGCCGCCCATGTTTGTTGCATTGGTAATAGCATTACTAAAATAACAGTAGTAAATACACCAATACCAAAAATAATTAAATCAACGGGTCGAAAAATACCAAAGATATATTGACCTCTTTTAGCATTTGCAGGGATTAAATACATTTAGTTCACACTCCTTTTTATTTATTAGACTTTCCATAGAAAGCATTCTTTTCAGCAACATTCTTTTGATTAGCTCTTGTATCATTAGTAGTAGCCATATCAACATAATCTTTGATTTTCTTTAAACCATTTAAATCACCAACTGAAAAATCTTTACCGATTGCATTTGTATAACCAGCAGCAGTTAAATCAGCATTAGTAACACCATCTAAAGAAGAAATAGTACTAATAGATCGACCTTTTGCATTAGCATCATCAACCAAGTTGTCCATTACAATATCATTTATAGTTCCACTCATTACTTGATCTAAATAATCTTTTGTATTATCTTTTTTAATCCATCCAATATTCATCTCTGCATCTTGCATAGAAATTCTTTGAGTTGTTTCATTCCATAATGTATTTCCGTTCGCATCCATCATAACATTTCCGTTGGCATCTAATCGTTTCGTATAATTTGTATATTCAAAATCAGTTTGTCCCGCACTTTTTGCTGCATTCATTGCTGCGGTAAATGATTTATAATTTACATAATCAGAACCTCCTTTTGTAATACTTCCTTTAGTTTCTGTGTTTTTAATCATTTCAGATTCTGCACGCTTGGTAACTGCATCAATTGATTTACTAAAATCTTGTTGATCTTTAATTCTAGATTCTAAAATATCTGCAGGGGTTTCTCCAGTAAATACACTCATTAACCCACTTTTTATTGTCCCTAAACCAGTTACACCAGCAGCACGGTTAGCACGTAATCGAGCTTGATTTTCATTAACAGCACGCAGTCCTGCCATAACATCGCCTTTATCACCAGCACCTTTATAACCAGCTCTTGCTCCACTAATTGCACTCGATGCTGCAGCACCAAAATTCTGAATAAAACTTCCACCCGCTTTTGCACTTGCACCAAATCCAGCAACACCAGCACCAACAGCTCCAGCCATTGCGGCACCAGTTGTTAATAAACCAGCTAAACCTGAGCCAAATTCACTATCCTTAAGACCAAGAGCCTTTTTAACAAATTTAGGGGCTTGAAAGGCAAATAATAATAATCCGATAATTACAAAAACTAAACCGATAACACCAGTTTTAGCAGCTAAAGTAACTCCACCTATCAAAAAATCAGCATTAAACCAAGCGGTCGATAATTTATTTATAAGTTCAACAACAAAGAATAAAGCGCCAAAATGAATAAATAAATCAAGATAAGTAGTCATAAACAATTTTATATACGCTGACGTTTTTCCACCATCCTTCATGGATTTAGGATCCATATAATAGATGATTGGAATAGGTGCTAAAAGTTTCAAAATAATTAATTTAAAGGAACGAATCGACACTTGTACACCAATAATTATTGCAATAACAAGAATTGGCAAAATTGCGGAAAGTGCTCCTACAAAATCAAAATTATATTTAAAAGATTTTTTGTCTCCACTACACTCTTGGTCAGCCAAATTAGTAATCGCATCAATTATATTTGATCCAAGTTCCGCGGACTCTTCCCCACAATCTTCACGTATATTAAAAAATCCTCCCAATAAAACAGTAGCCATCTGTTGTCCTTTTGAATGTGCGCCATTATAATCCAAACCACCATCTGTGTTTAAAACAACTTTTCCCACTGTATTCAAAAGTGGCATTTGTAAATTTGATAAAAAGGGAAAAACGAAAGTTGGAACAAAAATCAACAAAATCAATACTGTTATCATTCTTGTAACTACTTTCCCCATACCTGCTTCCTTATCAGTAAGTTTATCAGGATTAGCAAAATAGCTAATCATAGACATTGACACCTTAAAAAGCATAAATATTCCAATAATAACATAAAAACGATCTTGCATTCCTTGATACATACTTTTAAACATTTCAATATTATCCAAGTTTGCAACCATAAAAACTACTTCAAATACAATTCCAACTAAACTATAAAGAATGGAAACACAAAAAGCAAGAAAATTCACTAAAAGTCTTGTACCAAGATTTCTTGGTAATGAAAGATCAGAAAATAACAATAAATTCCCCATACTATAACCTCCAATTTCTAACAATCATTCCAATTAATCCACATAGTGATATTTCTTTTCCAGTGGCCTCATTATAAGCATCAAAAATAAATTGTAAGATTATTGGGACAAAGAAAAATGCAACTACAATAATACATCTTTTTATAAATTTACTCGTTGCTTTCGTTAAAGCATCTTTATCATTTGAAAGAATTGGCGTTGTAAAATCTATCACACCAAAAATAATTAAAGCAATTGGTAAAGCAATTTTTAAATATCCGTAGATATCTCTAATTGGATCCCTCAAGTCACTGATAATTCCACAATTAAAAGACTCTGCAGTAGCATACTTTAATGGATTACTTGTAGCTTTCACTTCTGTCTTTTTTTCTTCTTTCTTAACAGTTACTGGTTTATAATAATCACAGTAAAATTTAAGATTATTCCCACTACCAAGTTTACAACACACCTGTTTAGAAACTCCATCGTTTTCTAAATCAAAAACCTGACTTTCTTGAACAGAAGCTGTGTAATCAAACGTCCATTTTGATGAATCAATATTTCTGACACACATACCTTCAGCAAAAACAGTATCAATACTGAACATAAACATAACTAGTAAAAACACAAATATTTTACCTAATCTCTTTTTATTCATAAAGGGCACTCCTTACATTTAAATATAATTTATCAGAATAATTATACCACACAAAAAAAATAATAGAAACATAAATTCTACTATTTTTATTTTTTAATTTTAAGCGATTTTCCCTTTTCTTTTTAGAACTATTTTTCTTATCCAATCAACAGGAATTACCGTTGAAGATAAAGCAAGCATAATAACAAGTTCTCTTAAAGTTAAACCAAACGTTCTAAATAAACTTCCTCCAAAATAAATAAGCAATAATTGTACAACTACTATAAATAAAATAATAATTACAAAAGCTCTATTCCACCAAATATTAGAAACAAGATTTAATCTCTCAGTACGTGCATTAAAACAATTAAAAATTCCCATAAATATAAACAATCCAAAGAAAGCAGTCATCAAATATTTTTGATTTGGATCCACTCTATAAAAACTAGAAATCCATGGACTCTTTAAAAAGAAAACACAAAGAAATGCAGAATAAGCACCCGTAAATAAAATTTCTCCCTTCATATATGAATTCATAATTGGTTCTTCCCTACTTTTTGGTTTTTCCTTCATATATTCTAAAAGTGGTGGCTCATAAGCAAAAGCAATTCCAGCTAAAGTATCCATAATCATATTAATCCAAAGCATCTGTATTACAGTCACTGGTGTATCAATTCCGATAAATGGTCCAATAATTGATAAAAAAATCGCACATAGATTAACGGTTAATTGAAAAATAATAAATTTTCGAATACTCTTAAATATGGTTCTTCCAAAAAGAATTGCTTTTGAAATAGATAAGAAGTTATCATCTAAAATTACAATTTCACTAGCTTCTTTTGCAACCTCAGTACCACTTCCCATCGCAAAACCAACATCTGCTTTTTTTAAAGCTGGTGCATCATTTACTCCATCCCCTGTCATTCCAACAACAAATCCCATTTCTTCACTAAGTCTAACTAGTCTACTTTTATCCTGAGGAAGACTCCGCGCAACAATTCTTAAAAATGGAATCTTTTTCTTAACTTCTTCATCACTTAAACCATTTAATTCATTACTTGTTAAAACTAAATCTGTATCTTTTTTGATAAGACCCACTTCTCTTCCAATAGATAAAGCGGTATCCTTATTATCTCCTGTAATCATCACTGTTTGGACACCAGCATTTTCTACCAAACGAATCCCATCAATTGCTTCCTTTCTAACCTCATCTTTTAATAAAATAAATCCTATCAAAGTAAGATGACTAAATTCTTCTACTCGATAGCGATCACTAACAGCTAAACAAAGAATACGAAAACCACTTCGCGTATATTCTTTTAACTTTTGATTTATTTCATCTATATCCAATCTATTTTTCTTAGATGTTTTCTCATCATAAAAATAATCACACTTTGGTAATAATACCTCTGGCGCACCCTTATATAAATTATATTTTTTATCATTTTCAATTAAGCAGCTAGAATACTTACTTTTACTATTAAAGGGGACCATTTTCAAAACTTTTATTTCAGGAACCTCGGACCGAACAAAAGAAAGAAGACTTCGATCTGTTAAATTTCCACCAATCACTTTTCCTTCTTGATTTTTACTACTTTCATTGTTATAAACTAAAGATACTTTTAATAAATCATGATAACGCTTATAACTAGAAAGTTCTAACTCTGTATCATAACGATTTCCCACACCAGTAAGTACTCCTACTACTTCTAATTTTCCTTTGGTTAAGGTCCCTGTTTTATCTGTATATAAAATATTAATATTCCCTGCTGTTTCTATTCCAACTAATTTTCTAACCAAAACATTGTTCTTTAACATTCTCTTCATATTAGAAGATAGCACCAACGTAATCATCATCGGTAATCCTTCTGGCACTGCAACTACAATAATAGTAACAGCTAATGTTAAAGAATATAATACATATCCACTAAAAACTCTAAAATTAGAAACTGTAGAAATAATCTTATCTATTTGAAAGTTATTATCAATCACAACAACAGAAAAAAGATAAGAAATGGCGACAAGAAAAGCACCAACATAACCAATTTTACTAATAAATTTTGCAAGTTCTCTAAGTCTTCCTTTTAATGGACTTTCTGGATTTTCTTCTTGTAATTCTAAAGCTAATTTTCCATAATAAGTATCATTTCCCACTTTTTCTACTCTCATAAACGCGACTTTAGAATAAACAACTGTCCCTCGGTATACTCTATTTTTATCTGTAACACTTCCATGAACTGCTTCTTTATATGCCTCTCTTGTTTCCCCATTTAAACTAGATTCATCAACAGTAAGTTCTCCCTCAATAAGAATACCATCTGCTGGAATTCTATCTCCTGTTTCTAGTCTTACAATATCCCCTACTACCAAGTCATCAATAGATATCTCTTTTAAGTTACCTTCTCTTTTTACTTTAGACTTAATTCTCGAAGCCTCTTCTTGTAAACTTTGAAATGCTTTTTCACTCCCATATTCAGAAACAGTAGAAATCAAACTAGATAAAAAAATTGCAATCACAATTCCTAATGTTTCAAACCAATCAAAGTCTTTAAATAAAAAGATAGTTTTAATTACTAATGCAATTAATAAGATTTTAATAATTGGATCTCCTAATGTCTCAATAAATTGATGAAAAAAAGTTTTTGTTTTCTTCTGTGAAATTGTATTAGATCCATACTTTTTTCTTGATTCTTCTACTTCTTTTTCAGTAAGTCCAGTGCTACCTATCATAAAAAGTCCTCCTACTACTAAGATATGAAGCGTGTCCAACATTAGAAGTACAACTTTTGTCAAAAAATGAAAGAAAAAAACATATAATGAATTGAAAGAAGAAGATATATGAAAAACTTACTTTTTGACTTAAATCCATATTCTTTTACTGGTAGTGCAATTATTATTGGACTATTTTTAATCAATGAATTAACTCCAGAAGAACAAGCAAGTATTGGGAACTGGTTACAATTAATTGGATTAACTATCCAAACTTATGCTTCTCAACAGGCGCTTTTAGTAGCAAAAGAAGAAAACAAAAAAAATCAGAATTGCAATACAAATTCTAATGATTTAGAAACACTTAGTAAAGTAATAGAAAAGATTCAAGATGAATTAAATTACTTAAAAGAGTGTCAAAAAAATAATTCCTAAAGTTCTATGTTAAAAATAGTCAATTGGATTGTGTTTATTAATTAACATATTGTATACTTTATCTAGGAACATTTAGTGTGAGTGTCAGCCTCTATTCTTGAAAAAGAAAGGAGGTAGATATAAATGAAAAAAAGAACTTTCATTGTAAAAGTCCTTAGATACATTTCTATCATTTTATTACTCCTTACCTTATTGGTAATAGCAATAAAAATATGACACTCTTTCATCTCTGATTGAGTGTCAATCCCATTTTGTTAGAGGAGACATTCACTTGCAGAACTGAATGTTCCTTTTTTATTGTATGAAGTTTCCTTCATCTATATACATAATACCACAGTTATATGGTATCTGTCAAAATTTGTAATCAAAGTTTAATGGTTTCAATTCTTCTAATACAAATTTTCCATCTTTTCTAATTAGTACATCATCAAAGTAAACTTCTCCCCCACCATATTCTGGTCTTTGAATTAAAACCATATCCCAATGAATACCAGAATCATTTCCATTATAACAATCTTTATAAGCTTGACCTGGAGTAAAATGCAAACTTCCTAGAATTTTTTCATCATATAAAATATCTCCCATAGGTTCTAATATTTTAGGATTAAATCCCAATGAAAATTCTCCAACATACCTAGCCCCATCATCTGTATCAAATATTTCATTTAATTTTTTATCATCCTCATCACATGTAGCTTTGATAATTTTTCCATCTTTAAATTCTAAAGAAACATGATGAAATACTTGTCCATTATAAGGACTTGGAGTATTATATGTAATTTTTCCATTTACACTATTTTTAACAGGTGCTGAATAAAGTTCCCCATCTGGAATATTCATTTCTCCAGTACATGGAATACTTCCCATTTTTTTAATACTAAATGTTAAATCTGTATCCACTCCAGTAATACGAACACGATCTGTCTTATCCATTAATTTTTTTAATGGTTTTATTTTATCATTCATTTCTTGATAATTAACTGTCATAACATCAAGTGCAAATTTTTTAAATTCACGGGTAGTCATTCCCGCTTTATAACTATCTAAATCGGATGGAAAGTTTAATAAAACCCACTTTCTTTGATTTACACGAATATCAGAACTAGGTAGCAATGCTTTCTTTAGTTTTTTATTCATTTCAGGATCAATATTTTTATCTTCATAATCATTTGTAGCATAACGAATATTAATAAATGAATCATACATAGCTACTTCTTGTTCTTGAATTTTCTTTAGTAATTCAATTCTTTTTTCTGTATTTCCTTCTGCTAATTGACTTCCTAAATAAGGATCATTTACTTTGACACTAGGAATTCCCTGATGATGATAGATTTCCTCAATTAAATAAGAAATAAAATCTCTTGCTTCTAATGATTGTGTCATAATTAGAACCTTTTCATCTTTTTCCACCTTAATAGAATATTCTACAATTTGTTTTGCCAATTCTTTTAATTTTTCACTCATTTCACACGATTCCTTTCCTAAGCATAAAATATTTCTAGAAAGGAGAAATATTTATGCAACCATATAGTTATAATATAAATCAAATTCCAAGAAATATGTATCCTAAAAATAATTATTCAAAAAATTATAGTTATATTGAACCAACAGATGATCGTTTTATTGCAGGTGGCGTTTTAGCACCATTTCTACTTGGAGGAATTGCAGGATATGCGATAGGAAATAACTATCCAAACAACAACAATTATCCAAGACCATATTATAATCAACCATACTATTATCCAACTTATTATCCGAATACATATTATAATAATTTCTATTACTATCCATATTAAAAGGCATTTTCATGCCTTTTTATTTTGTTTCTAATTTTACACTAACTAATTTACTAACACCAGATTCTTGCATTGTAATTCCATATAAAGTTTTGGCATATTCCATTGTTTTCTTTTTATGGGTAATTAGTAAAAATTGTGTTTTATTTTTATAATGATCTAAATATCTACCAAAATTATCAACATTTGCTTCATCTAATGCAGCTTCCACTTCATCAAACAAACAGAATGGAACTGTTCTAACATTTAAAATTGCAAATAATAAACTAATTGCAGTTAACGTTTTTTCTCCACCTGAAAGCAAAGAAATTGTCGTTAATTTTTTTCCTGGAGGAGAAGCAATAATCTCTACTCCACTTTCTAATAGGTTATCTGGATCTGTTAGTTTTAAAGTTGCCTTACCACCATTAAATAATTGACGGAATACTGATTCAAATTCTTTTTCAATTTTAAGAAAAGTCTTCTTGAATTCTTCCTTCATAACATCATCCATCTCATCAATAATTTCAAGCAATGTATCTTTTGCACCTAACAAATCATTTCTTTGATGATCTAAAAATTGATATCTTTCATTTACTCGATCAAACTCTGCGATAGACTCGATATTAACCATACCAATTCTTTTTATAATACCTTTATATTCTGCTACCTTACTTCTAGCTTCATCAATCTCCACTTCTAATGAATAATTTTCTTTTGCTTTTTCAAAAGTCAAAGAATATTCTTCACTCAAAGTATTTAGATTATAGTCAAGTTTTACATCTAATCTACTAATATTAGATTCTAACTCTCTTGCTTCTGATTGTTTTTTATTTAAAGTACTATTGGCTACTTTTGTTTTTGCTTCTTGTTCCTCAATTTTTGCTTTTAAAGATTCTTTTTCTTTATTTTTACGATTAACTAAAACAATCGTTTCCTCTTTTTTCTTTTGAGTGTCATAGAAACTTGCCATAATTCTTTCTTCTTCTTTAGAAATAGAAGAATCAACAACAGCATCTAAACTACGAAGTTCTGCTTGAACTTGTTCTTGTTTTTCTTTTAATTCTCTTAATCGATCCTTCTTATGCAAAGAATTATCTTTTAGTAATAAAAGACTTGTCTGTTCATTATAAAGAACTTCTTCTTGTTTCTTAATTTCTTGTTCACTAGATACTAAATTTTCTTCTAATTCACTAATTACTTTTAAATTAGACTTCTTTAAATTTTGTAGTCGTTCTAATTCATATTTATCTGTAATTACATTTCTAGAAGAAGTAACAGTACCACCAGTAATAGAACCCCCAACATGAACAACTTCTCCATCTAATGTAACAATCTTATATCTAGCATTAATTCTTCTACTAATTCGATTTGCACTATCAATATCTAAAACAACTAGTACATTTCCAAGTTGATTTTCTATAATGTTCTTATATTTTGAATCAAAATTAACTAAATTAGAAAATGTATCAATATATCCCATTTCTCCACGTAATAGATTAATTGTATCACTATCTACATATTTTCCACGAATCACATTTAATGGAAAGAATGTACATCTACCAAGACGATTCTCTTTTAAATAAGAAATTGCATTCTTAGCAACTACTTCATTATCTACAACTAAAAATTGCTTACTTCCACCTAAAGCTACATCCAAAGCTTTCGCAAATTTAATATCACAATCAACTAAGTTTCCAATACAATCATGAACTCCTGTTAATCTTGGGTTATTAAGTACTGCTTTTACACTACTACTTAAATTTCCACCAGATTCAATAAAATTCTGTAATACTTGTATTTTATTATCCAATTCATAATTATCACGTTTTTTAAAGGAAATTTCCTTTTCTAAATCCTCTTTTTTCTTCTTTAAATGATTTAATTCTTGCCCAAAATCATTAAAATCTTTATTTTTTTTACCAAATTCTTCAGAATCGAATGTAAGTTCTTCTGTTAATAAAGAAATTTCATTGGCAAGTTTAAAATCACTTTCCTTCAAATTAGCAATTGCTTCATGAACTTTTTGATCATTTGCTTGATATTTACTACGTTCTTTTAAAATGGTCTTTTCTCCATTTAATTTTTCTTCTTGTCCTGTTAAAAATAAAAGATCTTTTTGTAAAGAGGCAAGCTCATTTTCAATACGAAGCTCCTCTACTTTCATCTGTCCAACTTCTGCATCTACTCCACTAGTACCAGCAGATAACGTAATAATTTCATTATTTAATGTTTCTAACTTTGTCTTTAATTCCTGATACTTTGTATTCATCGTATCAATTTCATATGCCAAAAGAGCAACTTCTACCTGTTCCAATTTCTCTTTAGTTTCAATATATTCACGTGCCTTTTTGCTTTGTTCTTTTAGAGGCTCTAATTGAATCTCAAGTTCATGAATAATATCCTCTACACGATCTAAATTATTCTTAGTTCGATCCAGTTTTCGAATTGCTTCTTCTTTTCTCTTTTTATATTTTAAAACACTTGCTGCTTCTTCAAAAATAGTTCTTCTTTCATATGGAGAATTACTTAAAATACGCTGTACTTCACCCTGTGAAATAATATTAAAGGATTCTTTTCCAATCCCACTATCCATAAATAAATCAACAATATCTTTTAAACGACATTTTTCTCCATTTAAAAAGTACTCATTTTCACCACTACGATAAACTCTTCTTTTAACAGAGACTTCTGTATAAGGAACTTTTAAATAATTGTCAGAGTTATCAAAAATCAAAGAAACACTAGCGACATTTAATGCATTTCTACTTTTACTACCAGAGAAAATGACATCACTCATAGAGCCATCTCCACGTAAACTCTTGACTGATTGCTCTCCTAAAACCCAACGAACTGCATCAACTACATTACTCTTTCCACTTCCATTAGGCCCAACAATACACGTAATATTATCATCTAATGTAATACTAATTTTATCTGCAAATGATTTAAATCCAGATGCTTGTATTTCTTTTAAGTACATTACTATCACCTTACCACTACAGAAAATTATACTATAAAAACAAAAGAATTCCAAGGAAAAGGTAGAGATAAATACCACTTTAAGAAGAAAAAAAGCAAAACAATGTTTGCTTTATTTTTATCTAGTTCCAACAGCAATTGGATTTGATTCATAACTAAGTTCATTAATTGGAGTTATTTTTCCATCTGTCATAGAGAATACTTTCCATAAAGTTCCATTACCTGTTGGCGCATAATAGATATATGGCTTATCTCTCCCTGCTACATAAAGTTTTACCATAGCTCCCGATTGAGATAAAGCACTAGAATTACTAGAATACTTATTACTATAATCATGAACATAATAAGTATAGGTTCCTCCAACATTAAGATAAACAGAAGTAGTTTCAGGTCCATAACTAGTAGTATCATCAACATCTAATTTATTATAGGTTTGACCATTTAAATTAAAGTTTTTAGAAGAAAAATACACATGGAATTTTCCACCTTCTGCAGTCGGACCAACTAAATGAGAATCCAAGTCTCTTGGCTTTTCTCCCCAAGTTAGTATCGCTCTAATTTCCCCCTCTTTTAAAACTGGAGTTAAAGTACAATCCTGATCTTTTTTAGTCTCGCCACTAAGAACAACAATATTAGCAGTTCCAGTTGTATAACCATTTGCTGATGCCTGAATCGTATAGTTTCCTGGTGCTAAACTTATATAATATTGTCCATCAGAACCCGCCACAGTTTCTTGTACTGGATCTCCCTCTGTTAGATTAATTCCACGATAAAATTTTAAAGTAGCATTGGAAATTTTAGAAGCATCAAAAGCATCTACAATACTTCCACTAGCATTACCAACTTCTGTACTATCCTTAACTAAATTTAATAAAATATTATAAGTGACAATACCTTCTGTTACTTCTATATTATAAATTTTTTCAGTAACATAGTCATTTGTATATACTTGCATATTATAAGTCCCAGGCTCTAAGAAAATATCATAATTCCCTAATTGAGCATTTGCCAATACTGAAAATTTATCATCATTTGGTTTTGTTATACGAATAACTGTATCTTGTTCTATGATAGCAGCTGTTTTTGCATCCTGAATCTTTCCTTGAATATATCCATATTTCGCTGGTTCTTTTTCTTTTAGTTTACCAATTTTTTCTTTCGTATTTGTTACATCATTCGCTGTTTTAACTGCATTATATGCATTTATTATTGGATATACTTGAGAATTTTTTACACTGTATCCTTCCGTAGAAGAAAGAATAATTTTCTTAACTTCTTCTGAACTAAATTCTGGATTTACTCGATATACCAAACTAGCAACTCCGCTAACGACTGGAGCAGCCATCGAAGTACCATCCCAAAGTTCATACTTATTCCAAGAAACAGTACTATAAATATCAGTACCTGGAGCAACAACATCGATTAATTCACCAAAGTTAGAATAATCTGCCATTCGATATTGCTTTTCGGAATCTTCTGAAAAATCTTCATTTTCTGTATCAGGTATAACAACTGGATCAATTGCTCCTACAACAATGGTATGTCTTCTTCCAATCTCACTGCCTGTAAATAAACGACTTAAAAATTCAAGATTAGTATCTTCATTATCATTTCCTGCTGCTTTAACAATTAGAAAGTCTTTTCCTGCTGCTTCAAAATTTTCAAATAAATTACGATACATTTCTATCTCTTCTGAAAATTCTTCTGAACTAAAATCACTAGGATTAAGCATTATACCAGAACTTATATTTATTACGCGACATCCAGACATTACTAAATAAGATAACCCATACATACTAGAAAAATCACTTTGTTTACGAGTAAGAATTTCCTTTCCATTTCCCAATGTCTCTTTATTATAGTACCAACCGCCACTTGCCATAATTGTCACACGATCATTGATACCAGTCGCACCTTTGTTATTATGATAAGCTGAAATAATCCCTGTTACATGGGTACCATGATCTATAGAAGTATTATAACTATCTATCCTGTCTACTTCTTCTTCACTACTTGCTTCTAATACTTTTTTATGAGTATCCATAAAATTTCTAATTTCTTTAACACTCTTAAATTCTGCAGTCGAAGGAATATTAGCATTATTAATATCTACACCCAAGTCCTCATGATTATAGTCAATCGGCGAATCATAAACTCCAACTTTAATTCTAGTCTTACCTTTTACCTCCTTTAAAGCTTTATCCGCTTCGATATGTTTTAAGTACCAATCCTTTTTCCATTCTAATGCATCTTTTATATCTAAATCAGAGGCCTTTGGAAAAACTTCTGTATTTTTATTTGCATCAAAAGATGCAGGAACTGAATAATTATAATTAATTTTTTCTACGATTCCATGATGTTCTAATTTTTCTTTAATTTGCTTTAATTCATTTTCACTATTAGTGCTAAATTTTACTTGATATTGATTGGCAAAGTAAAGAGCACCAACGATTTCTCCACCCTCTTCTTCTACTAATTTTTTTAAATCACTCTCAGTAGAATTTTCTTTTACTTTAAATAATAATTCATCAGAAAAAATCTTAAGTCCACCATCTGTTTTAACAATTTTATCAGTATCTGACTCACCAATATACCCTAAATCAAATGTGATAGGAATTTCTTTTACTGTATGAGAAAAAAGATAAGATTTTGTATAAATATATAATTTGTTTTCACCAACTGGTATATCAATTTGATTTAATTTTATCTTTTTACCAAAAATATTTCCTGATGTTTTCAATTTCTCATAATGCTTAATATCATCTTTATCCTTTGGATTAATGGCGTAATAAACTTCTGACATTGGTTTCATAGAACTTAAGTCAACTTCTAAATTTAAAGTTCCATTGATTGTCTTAGTATCACCCTTTGTCTTTAATGTAACAGAAAAAGGTAATATAAAAAGATAAACCAAAATAACAATAACTACTGATAATAAAATTTTACCAACTTTATTTAAAGATTTATTTCTAACCATTTTTTGCTTTGTTGTTTTTTTAGATAATGGCTTCTTAGCTTCCTCTTGTTTTTCTAAAGTGTTATTTTTAGATGATAGTTCTGAAGAAGATTTACTTTTTACTGGTACTGCTTTTTTTACAACCACTTTCTTTTTAATAACTTTATTATTTTTTATTGGCTCTTCATTTCTTATAACATTAATTTCAGTAATACCCTGTTCTTCTTTTTTATTAGAAAGTTTCTTTTTTTCTAAGTTATCCTTTGTCTTAACTATCTTCTTTTTCACTACGACTTTTTTTTGTATACTTTCTTTACTTTTTAATGGAACACTAGACTCTTTCTTATTAGCAGAAGATTTATTTTCTTCAAAACTATCCCTTTTAGCAACCACTTTCTTTTTTACTACTACCTTTTTTGGCACAGTTTTATTATCTTTTAACTCTTCTTTTACTTTTTTACTCTTTTTTACTTGAGTTTCCTTAACTCCAGAAACATTTTTCCCACTTGCCTTTACTTTAGGCTTTTTTTCTTCCGAATTCATTACATGAAACCTCCTACCACTAAACACTTTCTTTTCTATATTGTAACATAATTTTTAATAGGAAAAGAAAAAAGTTAAGCCAAAATTTTGCCTAACAAACAATATAATTTATTTTATTTTTCTAAATTTCTAGACTCGCTAATCAATTCTCTAATTGTAACAATATCATATCCCTTTTGTTTAATATAAGAAATAATAGAAGGTAATTCTTTAACAGTAGCTTCATTCAAATTAAAACTAAACAAATTCCCATTTTCCAAATTTCTCTTAACAGATAAAAAAGGATAACTACTTGGAGAAACTGTAGGTTTAATTGTATACATAGAATTATTTTTACACAAATCTAATACTTTACTATTTTTATATTCTGTATAACAATAAGAAGTTTTCTTTTTCGTAAGAGAAGTAATCATATTATTCGTCCAAGTAAATTTTTCATCATAACCTCCTTGATATCCTAAATTTTCAATCTCATATCCACTTTTAGACAAAGAACCGACAAAATCCATATGATTTTTCACAAATTCTCCATCCATAAAAAAGGTTGCGACAACTTTTTTTTCTTTTAATATATCAACAATTTGTTCTAAGTAGTTTATATCCTCTACTTTAAAAATTAAAGATACTTGACTTAAAGAGGAATTACCACGAACAACATATCTATCATATTGATTTTCAAGTGGAATATCAGGAAGTATTTCATCAAAAACCAACATACTACTACGATATTGGTTAATTTTTTTCATATCTTGATAACTTTTTTCAACATTTACTTTTTTGCCATTCATCCCAGGAATAATCTCATCACCAAAAACAGTAGCATCCACAGGATCTATTTCATATTTTGACGCTTCTAACTGAATTTGCTTCATCACAGGATCATTTTTTCTAATAATATCTACTGCCTTTTCTGTATAAAAGAAACTAAAACAAACAAGTACAAATACCCCAAGATAAGATGCATATCGTTTATAAAATTTCATAAGCATTATCATCACCTAATTAAATCTATGAATATAAAAGAGAAAGTATGAAGAGGAAAAAAAGAACCAATCAATTTGACTGATTCTTTATCATTTATTTTATTAAAATTATTCTTCCACTTTAGATTCTTCTTTTATTTCAGACGTTTCTTTTTTCTCACTACGTTCTATTTTTTTAGGTGCAGGCATTGCTTGTTTTCTAGAAAAATTCAATCTTCCTTTTTTATCAACACCTAAACATTTAACAATGATTTCATCACCCAAAGAAACAACATCCTTTACTTCTTTTACTCTTTCATAAGCAAGTTCTGAGATATGAACTAATCCTTCACAACCAGGCCATACTTGAACAAAGCATCCAAATTCTTCTACTTTAACAACTTTAGCAGGATAAACGACTCCTTCTTCTACTTCACGAACAACATCTAAAATCATATCTCTTGTTTTGTTAATAATTTCTTGATCAAAGTGATAGATTACTACCTTACCATCATCTTCTAAGTCAACTTTTACAGCATTCATATCAGTAACTGCATTTACATTAGAAGCTTCACAAATAATTTTCGTAATCATTTCTCCACCACGACCAATAACATCTTTAATCTTTTCTGGTTTAATCATAAACATCATAGTCTTTGGAGCATATTTACTAACTTCTTTTCTTGGTTCTGCAATTTGTGCATGAATCGTATCTAAAATTTCGAAACGTGCTTTTTTCGCTTGAGCTAAAGCCTCTTTTAAAATTTCTTTTGTAATACCCTTAATCTTAATATCCATTTGTAAAGCAGTAATACCATCTTTCGTACCAGCTACCTTAAAGTCCATATCACCTAAATGATCTTCCATTCCTTGAATATCTGTAAGAATAGTATAATCATCTCCTGCTGTAATTAATCCCATCGCAATACCAGCAACTGGAGCTTTAATCGGAACACCTGCTGCCATTAAACTCATACATCCAGCACAAATAGTTGCTTGACTACTAGAACCATTACTTTCCAAAATTTCTGATACAACACGTACAGTATATGGGAATTCTTCTTCACTTGGCATCACTTGAAGTAATGCTCTCTCTCCTAGAGCACCATGTCCAATTTCACGTCTTCCTGGTGAACCATATCTACCAGTTTCTCCAACAGAGAATGCTGGAAAATTATAATGTAACATAAATCTCTTTTCAGTTTCCATATCAAGACCATCTAAAATTTGATGTTCTCCTAAAGCACCAAGAGTAGTAATTGCTAAGGCTTGAGTTTCTCCTCTTGTAAATAAAGCGGATCCATGTGTTCTAGGAAGTAAATCAATATCTGTAGATAAAGGACGAATTTCATCCATCTTTCTTCCATCAGCACGAGTTTTCTCAATAACTACGATTTGACGGAAAATCTCATATTCGATTTCTTCTAAAACAAGTTTTACTTTGGTAATTAACTCTACTAATTCTTGTTCTTTTAATTGGTTTTCATTTTCTAATTTATATTTTTCTACAACTTCTTCTTTTACCTTATCAATTGCTGCATATTTTTCTAATTTATCTTTAATACGAAGTGCCTCATTTAATGGTCCTTCTGCTAAACTACGAACTTCTTTTCTTAATTCATCAGAGATTTCTAGAGTCTCATACTCCATCTTTTCTTCTCCGATTTCAGCAATAATTTCTTCTTGGAATGCTACCAATTCTTTAATAGCATCATGTCCAAACATTAAAGCATCTAACATAAGTTCTTCACTTACTTGTTTAGCCCCAGCTTCTACCATGTTAATTGCGTATTTAGTACCAGCAACTGTTAAATCTAAATCTGACTTTTCTAATTCTTCTGGTGTTGGATTGATAATAAACTCACCATCAATATGTCCTACTTTAACTCCCGCAATTGGTCCATCAAACGGAATTTTACTAATACAAGTAGCTAAACTTGAACCAAACATCGCAGTTAACTCTGGAGAATAATCAGGATCTACTGATAATACTGTATTTACAACTTGTACTTCATTCTTAAAATTCTCAGGAAACATTGGTCTCATAGGACGATCAATCATTCTAGCAGCCAAAGTTCCTTTTTCAGTAGGACGCCCTTCTCTTTTAATAAATCCACCAGGAATCTTACCTACAGCATATAACTTTTCATTATATAAAACCATTAATGGAAAAAAATCAGATAAGACATTGGCAGTCTTACTAACAACAACAGTTGATAAAATTGCAGTATCCCCATATCGTACTAAAACTGCCCCATCTGCTTGTTTTGCAACCTCTCCATGTTCAACAACTAGTTTTTTTCCTCTGAAATCTAATTCAAATACTTTTTTCAATTTTCCCACCTCTTTTTTAAATACAAAATTCTTGTTAAATTCTATATTTTTCTTGTCTATATTTATCTAATAATTTTATTTTTTCAATTGAATCTTTTTCTATATCAAAAACAGTTTGAATAGGTATCATATTCTTCTTAAGTCTTGATACAAATTGAGTTCCATTTACAAAATCAATCTTATGTGTATAAACTCTTCCTGTTTCTAAATCTATAAAATCATCATACTCAAAATCAGGAACTAACTCTTGATTAGAATTAGCGTAAAGCAAAGCATGTTCTTTTTTCAAAGATATACTACTTACCTTACTTTCTGATACTTCAATTCTATCTTCTCCTTGAATAAAATTAGTACTAATTGTAACATCATCTAATTGATATATTTTTCCAAGAAATACTCGATTTAAATGAACTTTTTTCATTCGATCTAAATCATATAATCGAATCATCTTTTCTCTAGAATGATAGTTCCCACTTATAATATCAGAATACAGAACAAGAGATGTTAATTGTAAATCTGTAAAAGAAACATCTTTTTTTGCTTTCATATCATAATACAAGTTCTTACTCTTTCTATAAAAAATTGATTCATGATTATCTACATATAATCCAATAAAAACTCTAGATTGGTCCATTCTAATTCTCCTATCTTTTTACTATTATTCCCTTTTATTCTAACATAAAATTAAAGAAAAAATAATTATTTCATACCATTTTTCCATATTCGATATTTTTCTAATATTTTCCCTTTATTCATTTCTATTTGAGAAACACCAGCAATATCACTAAATAATTTTATTTGTCTAGGATCAGTTTCAATATAAAAATCTCCTATAGAAGGTAAAAAAGATTTTTCATATAAAGTTCCACTTTCCATGTTTTTAAATGTTGCAGAAGAATATTGATCAGGAATACCATGCACTAATTCTAATAATAGATTTTCTTGAAAAAGTTTACTTCCTACTCGAGAAACAGTAGAAAATCCATGATAAAATTTTCTATCAATAACTTTCGTAATTTGATATAAATCTCCAACAAAAACTTTATTTAAAGATATTTTTTTCATTCGATCTAAATCATAAATTTTAACAATATTACTTCTAAAAGGAGCATGACAATTAAAAATATCATCATACGGAATAAGAGAAGTTTCATCTATCTCCTCAACTGGTACTGTTTTTCTTTCTTTTATATCATAGTAAGTAGAAGAATCTTTTTTTTTAAATAAAGATTCATGAAAATTTACTTTATATACTCCAATAGATAAATTTATAGTTTTCATTATACACATCCTCGAAAAAAATAAAGGCACTAAAAAATATTAGTGCCTATTATCATTATTTTCTTAATCCTAATTGTTTAACAACTTCACGATATCTTTGAACATCTTTTTTAGCTAAGTATTGTAACATACTTCTTCTTTGTCCAACTTTTTTAAGAAGTCCACGATGTGAATGATGATCGTGTGAATGTTCTTTTAAATGTTCTGTTAATTCTTTAATTTCTTCAGTTAAAATTGCGATTTGTACTTCAGCAGAACCAGTATCATTCTTACCTCTAGCAAATTTTTCAACAATTTCAGCCTTTTTTTCTTTTGTTAAAGCCATTTTCAATTCCTCCTTATATCATATTTGCCTAAACCAAGATTTGGTCGGAATTTTCTCCAAGTCCTAGAAAAGGTACGAATATAATATACTAAAAATCAAACAAAAAAGCAAGAACTTTTTACAAATTCTAACTTTCCCATTATTATTTTATTTTTCTCTATAACGATACATCGTTCTAGTTTCAACTTGAACTGAATCGTTACTATTAATAGAAGTATCTTGCCAAGATCCCCAAGAACCATAGCGATAAAAATAATATGTAGTTTTATCTCCATTTTTTTCTTTATATGTAATTTTCCAATTAGAAGGCGTTGCATTTGAAACTAAAACTGAAAGGCTAAGTGAACCAACATTTCTTTTTATATAAGTTCCTATCATAGAAGTATTACCAGGCTGTTTCATTTCTTTAACATCAATTACTGAATACCCATCGGCGCAAGTTTTATCATTTCCTATTTTCTTATAGGAAATCCATTGTGAAGATGATGAAGATGAATTACCACCTTTTTTACAATAAAGATATGTAATATCTACATTAGTCACTTCTTCTGATAAAATCTGATAATTTGTATTTCTCTTAAATGAATCATAATTGGATGTATTAACTTCAGCAGTTTTTGTTTCTGAATAAATAGGTTCTGTTTTAGTATCATATTTAATCCATCCTGATAAACTGGATGATGTTGATGTTTTTGTTTCTTTAGTTCTTGAACGATATTGTGTTTTTGTCTCAATATCATATTTATTATTTGTAACATTGCTTGGTAAAGATGTAATCCAATTAGACCAACTTTTTGGTTTTTCTGTTGGACGTTTTGTAGGTTCTGGTGTCTTTTCAGATGGCGTTGATTTTGGTGTTGGTTTAGAAGATGATTCTGGAGTTTTAGTACTCTTAGGTGTCGGTGTAGGATTTTCAGGATTCTCTTTTTTATCTTCTTTACCTGTGCTTACCACAATAGTTACTGTTCCACCCTTTGACACTGTTTCTCCTTCTGGTGTACTTTGTGAAATTATTTTTCCTTTTTCTACTGTATTACTAGTTTCTTCTACAACTTTTGTAGTAACTCCTAAATTATTTAATTTTTTTTGAGCTTCTTCTAAAGTGTCTCCTATAACTGGAACCATTTCAATTTTTTCTTTAGAAACATATACTTTGATTACTACAGTACTATTCTTTTTAACCTTTTTGTTTACAATATCTTGTTCAAAAACAATTCCTACTTTATCAGAATCCTCCGTTTCTTCTTCAATAAATTCTACCTCTAAAGATAAACCTTCTAATATCTCAATTGCCTCTTTCCCAGTCTTATCTACTACTGAAGGAACAGTAACCAATACTTCTTCTTGTTTTTCTTTGTTATCTTTTACCTTTTGCCATGGTTTCCAAACGACAACTACTGCTCCAATTATTAGCAATAATAATATTAAAAGAAGAATTAAAATCTTTTTCTTTTTAGAATCATTCTCTTCTACATTATCTTTTTGAGTTAAAACTTGATTTTCTTTATATAATGAAGAAGCTTTAATCTCTTCCTGTTTGATATCTTCTACTTCATTTTCTTCTACAGAATCTTCTACGTCACTAGAACTTAACTTTGCTCCACAGCTAACACAAAATACAGAATCTTTTTCTAATTCTTCTCCACATTCTGGACAGAAATATTTTTCCTCTTCTG
>CATLHA010000016.1 GCA_949948745.1 uncultured Caryophanales bacterium | reverse complement strand
GTATCCATATATAACAGTAAATGCAGTTCAATATGAGATGGGAAATAGTATTCTAGAATCAGTTAAGGATATTAGTGATAATCAATATATAGCGAATATTAAAACATTAAAAGAAGTATTATTTAAAGCATCTATAGTACCAGTACCATATAGTAGATTTCGTATAGAGAACTTAATAGATAGAGAATACTTTATGGTAGAAAAAGAAGAAGATATTAAGATAGATAAAGGAAGAATAGTTTTTGACAAAGAAAATCAAAGGATAGAATGGAACTTAGATAATCTAGCATCAGGAAGTAGTAGTATCATGACGATTGATATTAGATTGAAAGAAGAATATGTAAATCAAGGAGGAGTTTATCCAACGAATAAAAGTATTCAGGTAGAAAGTAGAATAGAAAATGATATAGAAAGTATAGAAAATAAGAAGACACCAAGATTAAAGAATGAATATCAAGTAAGTTATGATGGGAATCTACCAGAAGGATGTGTAGTAGAAAATATACCAGGAAGTAAGAATTATTTTACCTATGATTCAGTAGAAATAGAAGAAGAAATTACGTGTGAAGGATATCAATTTAGAGGATGGAAGATAGTAACAGAGAATGTAAATCGACCGACAGAATCTTACTTTATTATGCCAGAGTCTGATGTAGTATTAAGAGGAGAATGGACAAATCTATCGATAGCGAAATCAATCGATGGAACAATCAATAATTATGTAGAACCAGTATTACAGAGGATAGGAACAAGTAATTATAATAAAGAGATATGGAAATATAAAGATTCCATTACAAAGATAGTAATCCAAGATCAAATAAGAGATATCAAAGAAGCAACAGAGACGTTTGATTTATCAGAAGGAAAGAATTATGGAGTTGTAGGATATATCGTACCAAATACAGAAGATATTAGTGTGACTACATATACAGCCTATATTCAAGGAGAAGGGAAGATAAAAGCAAATAAAGATAGTTCTTATTTATTCTATAATTTTAAGAATGTAGAAGTTATTGAAGGATTAGAATATTTAGATACATCGAATGTTACCAATATGCAAGGAATGTTTGCTTCTTGTAATTCTTTATTATCAATTGATTTGTCTAATTTTGATACTTCAAATGTGACAAATTTTCAGTCTATGTTTTCTGCTTGTGGTAAATTAAAAGAATTAGATGTTAGTAGCTTTAATACTTCAAATTTAACTAATATGCACGGAATGTTTCAAGAATGTAGTAGTTTAATAGATTTAGATGTAAGTCATTTTGATACTTCGAAAGTAACAAGTTTATATAGATTATTTTATAAATGTAATAATTTAATAAATATAGATGTGAGTCATTTTGATACGTCAAATGTTACAGATATGAGTGGTATGTTTTGGGAATGTCAAAATTTAACTAGTCTTGATTTAAGTCATTTTGATACATCTAAGGTAACAAATATGAGTAGAATGTTTACTCAATGCCAAAAAATAAAAGAATTAGATTTAAGTAATTTTGATACCTCTAAAGTAACAGATATGGCTGGTATGTTTGCAGGTGATTTTTATAATCAAAATTCTTTGACTAGCTTAGATATTAGTGGTTTTGATACATCTAAGGTAACAAATATGAGTGAAATGTTTTTATCTACATCACTTGTTGCCTTAGATCTAAGTCATTTTGATACATCAAAATTAACAAATATGTATAGAATGTTTCGGAATAGTAGTAAATTAACAAATTTGAATGTTAGTAATTTTGATACATCTAATATATCGGAAATGGTAGAAACGTTTACAAATTGCAATAGATTAACTCAACTAGATTTATCTAGTTTTGATACATCAAGTGTTACAAATATGAGTTCTATGTTTTCTGGATGTTCATCTTTAATAAATTTGGATTTTTCAAATTTTGATACATCAGAAGTATTCAACATGTATTTTATGTTCAACGGTTGTAGTAGCTTAAAATCCTTGAATTTAAATAGTTTTAATACAATTAACGTAAATAATATGCAAGGAATGTTTCAAGGATGCAGTAGCTTAGTTGATTTAAACTTAGAAAATTTTAATACGTTTAGTATATTAAACATGCAAGGAATGTTTCGTGGATGTTCATCTTTAGTAAATTTAGATTTAAGTAATTTTATCAATTTTAATCTAGAAAATGTGCAATCTATGTTTGAAAATTGTAAAAGTCTTGTTAGCTTGAATCTTAATAATTTTAATACATCTAGTGTAACTGATATGAGATATATGTTCAGCGAATGCTCTTCTTTAGCTAGTTTAAATTTAAGTGGTTTTGATACATCAAATGTTGTAGATATGAGATACATGTTTAATAAATGTTCAGCTTTGGAAAGTTTAGATTTATCTAGTTTTGATACATCAAGTGTTACGAATATGGAATATATGTTTAATGGATGTAATCATTTGAGTACCACTATTACGATTTTTAATCCTAACTTAACAGGATATACTAATATGTTTATGAATGCATCTATAGTAGAAGAAACTAATGTTACAGTTAATTATATAGATGTAACTTCTGATTTTGTAGATTTATTAATTGCGACGAAGTCTAGTAATTCTAATGTAGTAAAGGGAGTAGAATATAAAAAACATTTGATTTCTTTAAATAATTCTGAGATTCAATCTAATTATAATGAAGCATCTGGAGGTCAAACTATTCAATTAATACCTGTATCAGAAACTAATAGAGTGATTTCTTTTAGTCTTAATGGTGTACTTGTTCAAGGTGATTCTTTTGTAATGCCAGATGAAGATGTATTGGTTACCAATGTTCGTTTAGGAGAAATTGCATATTTTGAAACAAACCATCAGCCATTTAGTGCTATTTTGGATGAAAAGACATTTGAAGGGGCTACTTCCTTAACTGTAGTATTCGAAGTAGAAACAAGAAATCAATCAACTCCAGCAGGACTTTATTTCACAGATAGTACTGGAAAAATATATGGTAAATATTGGGGTAATAGGAGAACGAGAACAATTGTTATTCCAGGAAATTATTTAAAGGTAGAGTTTAAAGTAGATGGTGTTATGATGTTTTACTATGGTGCACGAGTGGAAGTATATGCTAATTATGATTAAGAGCTTAGCTCTTTTTCTTTTTTTCTAAAAAAATCCTTTGTTCGACTAGGAAAAAAGTAAAAATCATTATATAATTATAAATAGAATGTGAGGTATTAATATGTATGGATATATGCTAGGACGTGTTACGGATGTGGAAGGGAATGCGATTCTTTTAGAAGTATCAGGAATTGGTTATTTAATTAATACACCTAATCCTTATGCATTTGATTTAAATAAAGATTATAAAATATACATCTATCAGCAAGTGAGAGAAGATGGAATGAGTTTATTTGGTTTTAAGACAAAGGAAGAAAAAGAACTTTTCTTACGTTTGATAGGAGTAAAGGGTCTTGGACCTAAAATGGCGCTTCCAATATTAGCTACTGGTTCTATTCCTGGAATTATGGATGCTGTTGAAAGAGAAAATATTTTATATTTGAAGAAGTTTCCTAAAATTGGAGAAAAACTTGCAAAACAAATTATTTTAGATTTAAAAGGAAAAATTTCGATTGAAGTAGATAATTCTAGTACTCAAGGTGGATATGAAGAATTACTTGAAGTATTACAAGGACTTGGATATAAAGAAAAAGAAGTTAGAGCTATTTTGCCGAAAGTAGATGCTTCGTTATCTATCGAAGATCAAGTAAAAGAAGCTTTAAAGTTATTATTAAAATAAATTAGTTGATGTTAAAAAAACAACGAGAAGGAGGAACTGGTGATGAGTGATAGAATTTTAGAAAGTGAAAAACAAATGGAAGACTTTGCCTTTGAAGATAAGAATATTAGACCAGATTCGATTAGTGAATATATTGGTCAAGAGGATGTAAAACAAAATATTAAGATATATGTAGAATCTGCTAAAATGCGAGAGGAATCGTTAGACCATGTTTTACTTTATGGTCCCCCTGGTTTAGGTAAAACAACACTTGCAAACATCATAGCAAATGAAATGGGAGTAAATCTTAAGACTGCATCTGGTCCTAGTATAGAGAAGCCTGGGGATTTGGCAGCAATTTTATCAACATTGGAGCCGAATGATGTTTTATTTATTGATGAAATTCACAGAATGCCATCTTATATTGAAGAAATATTATATCCAGCTATGGAAGATTATGCATTAGATATTATTTTTGGAGGAGAAGGTTCTTCTCGTAGTATTCGAATTAATTTACCACATTTTACTTTAGTTGGGGCAACAACTCGTGTTGGGGATTTAACCTCTCCTTTAAGAGACCGTTTTGGTATTATATGTAAATTACAATATTATACTGTAGATGAACTTTCTAAGATTGTAGAAAGGACCTCCAAAGTGTTAAAAGTTCCAATTGAAAAGGAAGCAGCTGTAGAGCTTGCATCAAGAAGTAGAGGAACTCCTAGAATTGCTAATCGATTATTTAAGAGGGTTAGAGACTTTGCTTTGGTGGAAGGAAATGGGGTCATTGATTTAGATATTACAAAGATGGCATTGGAACGATTAAAGATAGATGATCGAGGTCTAGATGAAGTAGATCATCAATTACTACTAGCTATTATTCAAAAATTCGGTGGAGGGCCTGTTGGAATTGAATCTGTTGCTAGTACGATTGGTGAAGAAGTATCGACAATTGAAGATGTGTACGAACCATATTTATTACAACAAGGATTTTTAAAACGAACACCAAGAGGAAGAGTAGTAACACCGCTTGCTTATGAGCATTTAAAAATTGAATATCAAAATAGCATATTCAATTAGGAAAGGAATAAAAGGGTATGGAAAAAAATAAAGATTATAGTGAAAAAATATTTCGAGGAAAAACATTAAATGAAATTGTCAACTTGATTAATGGAGAGGTAGAAAATGATTTTTCTTTAGTAGAAGAAAATGATGGGATAAAAAAATGGAATACACTTCCTATTCTTTTGATAGAAACAAAAGATAAAAGTACACAAATTGATGAATTTATTACGTATGTAGATGAAATGTTAATTTCAGAAAAAGAAAAGATTTCTTATTTAATTACACTTTCTAGTTTAGTAGAGCATGGAAAATTAAAATTGGATTCTTTAGAAAAAGGACATATTTTAACACTTGTTGATTTCTTTCGTACAAAAACAGTAAAAGAAATTACAAAATATATTCGATTTATTAATAATAATGATTTGATTTGGACTGTTCGTAATAAGACAGTTGATATAGAGATTCGTACTGAGATATTGAACTATGTATTTGAACATTTTGTAGCGGAAAAGATAGACCGTTCACATCGCAAAGATTTTTTAGCTAAGATGATTGACATGATTCAAAGCTTAGATTATTATAAATTGCTAGATGCAATCCGTGAGGGAAAAGAAATAGAAGAGGAGTAGATTATATGCAGTTAGAGGATTTTGATTATGAGTTACCAGAGGAGTTAATAGCACAGGTTCCTCTAAAGCAAAGGGATTCTTCTAGATTGTTGGTTTTAGATAAGAAAACTGGTGAAATAGAACATAGACATTTTACTGATATTTTAGATTATATGGATCGTGGTGATGCCTTGGTATTAAATGATACTAAGGTTTTGCCAGCTAGACTTATTGGTGTTAAGGAAGAAACAGGTGCTGTAATTGAAGTTTTATTATTAAAGGATATTCAGGATGATATTTGGGAATGTTTAACAAAACCCGCAAAAAGAATTCATGTTGGTACTGTTGTTTCTTTTGGGGAAGGAAAATTAAAAGCAAAGTGTATTGAGGTAAAAGAAGATGGAATCCGTCGCTTTGAACTTATTTATGATGGAATTTTATTAGAAATCTTAGAAGAATTAGGTACGATGCCTCTTCCACCTTATATTCATGAACAATTAGAGGAACAAACTCGCTATAATACAGTTTATGCTAAAAACTTAGGTAGTGCAGCTGCGCCTACTGCGGGACTTCATTTTACAAAAGAATTATTAAAACGAGTAGAAGAAAAAGGTATTCATATTGAATATGTTACTTTGCATGTTGGTCTTGGAACTTTTCGGCCTGTTATGGTAGAAAATATTGAGGAACACAAAATGCATACAGAGTATTATGAAATGAGTGAAGAAACAGCGATAGTATTAAATAAAGTAAAGGAATCAGGCCATAAAATTATTAGTGTTGGGACTACTAGTGTACGTACACTTGAAACAATCATGAATCGTTTTGGTAAGTTTCAAGCATGCTCTGGTACCACGAATATATTTATTTATCCAGGATATCAATTTAAGGCAGTAGACCGTTTGATTACTAACTTTCATTTGCCAAAATCGACACTTATTATGTTAGTTAGTGCGCTTGCTGGAAGGGAGTCAGTGCTTCATGCATATCAGTGTGCGGTACTAGAAAAATATCGTTTCTTTTCATTTGGAGACAGTATGATTATTAAATAAGAAGGTGATAGAGATGAAAATAAAATATAATTTATTACATGAAGAAAAAAATACTAAGGCAAGGCTTGGTACGATTGAAACAAATTATGGTATTGTTGAAACTCCAATGTTTATGCCAGTTGGAACAAGAGCTACGGTTAAAATGCTTACTCCTGAAGAATTGTATGACGCAAATTCTGGAGTGATTTTAGCAAATACTTATCATTTATGGTTAAGACCTGGAGAAGATTTAGTAGATAAAGCAGGTGGTCTACATAAGTTTATGAACTATCATGGACCAATCTTAACAGATAGTGGAGGTTTTCAAGTATTTTCCTTAGCAAAACCGAAAGATATTACAGAAGAAGGAGTTCATTTTAAAAGTCATATTGATGGTAGTAAGCTATTTTTAACTCCAGAGAAAAGTATTGAAATTCAAAATAAATTAGATAGTGATATCGCTATGAGTTTTGATGAATGTCCACCAGCTTCTGCTTCTTATGAATATATGAAGAATAGTATTGAAAGAACTTTACGTTGGGCAAAAAGAGGAAAAGATGTACATTCTAACCCAAGACAATCTTTATTTGGAATTGTTCAGGGTGGCGCTTATGAAGATTTAAGAAAATTTTCTGCGATAGAAACTGTAAAATTAGATTTTGATGGTTATAGTATTGGTGGGGTTGCTAATGATGGGGAATCTAAAGAAGATATGTATCATGCAATTGATTATTCTATTCCATATCTACCAAAAGATAAGCCTAGATATTTAATGGGTGTTGGTGAGCCAAGAGATATTGTAGAGGGTGTGATTCGTGGTATTGATATGTTTGATTGTGTGCTTCCAACTAGAATTGCTCGCCATGGAAATGCTTTTACAAGACATGGAAAGTTAAATATTAAGAATTCTAAGTATAAAGAAGATTTTACACCTATTGAAGAAAGTTGCGACTGCTATGCTTGCAAGAATTATACAAAAGCTTATATTCGTCATTTAGTAAATGTGGATGAAGCGTTAGGCGGAAGATTATTATCTATTCATAATATTCGATTTTTAATTCGTTTAACTGAAGAATTAAGAGAAGCTATTAAAGAAGATTGCTTATTAGAATATCGTGATAAATTTTATCAGGATTATCATTAAAATGTATAGGGGGATTTATGGATACACTAAATTTATTAAATAATTATGAACAAAATCGTATTACAAAAGAGGCGTTACTACATCATGGGGTAACAGAAGAAGAAATTTCTAAGTTAATTGAATTGGGAGCTATTAAAAGTACTCAAATTAATTCTATTTATGTGATTAATCTTGGAGTTGTCCAAACATTAATTACACAGTATGTGATTGGAAATGATAAATTAATTTCTAGAGAAAAACTAATTCATAATGGGGTATCTGATGGCACCATTCGAAAGATGATTAAGGAAGGCATGTTGTTTACTGTTTCAAGAGGAAGGTATTCTGTTCGTGAACAAGCTGTAGAAATTCCAGAAAAAAGTGAGCCAGTGGAAGAAAAGACAGAAGCTAATATAGAAAAAAAAGAACAAGCACAGGCATCTGTAGTTTCTATTTCAGAAGATGTTATTTCTAATACAACACATCTTTCTATTTCAAATGATATTATGAAAAAAATAGAAGAGGGAGATCTAGCCTCTATTTTAGATATGATTGAAAAGACAAATGGAGAAGAATTTATTTCTCTTTCTAAGCAATTATGGAAATGGGTATTTACTAATATATTTCAAAATAATCAAGTAAAAACTACACCTGTTTTAACTAAACAGGAAGAGGTTGTTAAAGAGAAACCTGTTTTGGAAAGCAAAAAAGAGCCCGTAGAAGAGAAAGAAGATATCCAAGTTGTTAAAGCAGAAAAGAAACCTTCTCCAATTATAGAAAAGAAGGAAGAAAAAACTCCAAAAAGAACAGGGTTATCTTTAAAAGAACTTTGGAATTTATATTATAGTAACAAAAATAGTAATCCAGTTGTTGCAAAGGAATTTTTAAAAGAAATTAGAGATGTTTCAATAGAGTTTGGAATTCTATTTGATTATAAGGAACTTTCTATTATTGATGAATATATTTGTGGTATGAATATTTCAAGAGAACAAAGAAATGAAGAAAAATCTATACGATATGAACTTAATAATTTATTGAAGCAATCTAATAAAACACCATCTATGGTAGAAAAAATTGAAGAATTAGTTTCCAAATTTTTGGAGTTATATCAGGCTCGTGGTGTAGTAGGTAATGCTTATAAAGCAAATTTAGAGGCTTTAAAGGGTAACTATAATGAAGCTATTTCTCTTTATATGAGTGTACTAGAAAAACAGCCATGGAATTTTATTGCTAACAAGGAATTGTGTTATCTTTTCTCTTCTATGAAAAATTATTCAGGTAGTGTTAGGTTTGCGAAAAATATGTTAAAATATTATCCAAACTATGTGCCTGGAAGAAAAATTTTGGCTAAATATTATATTGAAACTTATTCTATTCAAAAATTAAAAGAATTATCTAATTTTGAAATTACTGATGAGAACAAAAAATATGCAATTTCTTATTTTGAAAATGTTATCAGCATGATACAATCTAAATTAGATGGGTTAGAAAAATTTTCTGGTATGGCAAGCGAAGTAACGAAAAAAAATAGGGACAATTATAATGAATTAACTGAAGAATTAGCATCTTATGTAGAGATTTATGCACAATTATCAGATTGTTCTGATATAGAAGAAGATATGCTTCAAGGAGAATCACGACTTGCGCTTTATGAAGCAGAAGTTTATTATGCAACTATGAATGGAGAAGATAATTCTATTCATCCATCAAAACTTGAAGGTCACATTTCTAATTTAGAGATTACATCAGAAGATGAAATGCTTTTATATATCGCAGCTGCTAAAATATGTTTTGTTAATAAAATGCCAAAGTATGGTGATTATTATCTAAAAAAAGTTAGTAGAGAAAAAGAAAAAACTGATATTGTAAAAGAAGAATACAATCAATGTGTTAAAAATAAAAAACTATATTTGAATCAATAGAAAAAAGTTCTATTTCTAAAATTAGAGATAGAGCTTTTTTATTTTTCATTTTTTTTATTAATTCCTATCATACTTCCAAGCATTGGAGAGATTAATAAGGTTAAATAATAGATAGCAGATTTTAAATTTATTCCTTTGTCAAATCCTAAATAACTGATTAAGAAGAACAGAAAAATGACTGCAGCTCCAATTTTTATTCCTTCTAACCATCCTTTTTTTTCTACTTTTTTTCCGAGAAACATTCCTGCAATGAAAAGGGATAATAAAGTCAGAATAATATTTGCTGGACCTACTACATTTGCGGGTAATAAGTCAAAATAGTCAAATATACTGGTAAGTAAATTAAAGATTAATAGAAGAATCAAAATTAAAAGTGCACATTCTCCGTATTTTTTATATTTCATGAAATCACCTATTACAATTTATGTTTTTGTATCTTTTTTATGCTTTGGAAAAAAGTAAATATTGCTTAATGAAAGTGGTTTTGATATAATAGCAAATATATACAGGAGGTTTTAAGATGAAAATAGAAAAGATAGATGGAGAATTATTTGTTATTCTTGAAGAAAATGATAGAGTCTCTATAACTACACAAGAACAATTAGGAAAAAATAATATTACAATTGCTAAAAATGAAGAGAATATTGATATTTTTGGAGATTCAAATTTTATAAATTCTATTCAAGGAGAAGGAATGCTAGAAAAAGTTTATATTCCACCTATAGTTTCTAAAGAAGAAATTGTAGATAGATGTGATAAATGGTTAGATAAGTTTCGAGAAGTTTATGATATATTTAGTAGTTTAGCTTCATCAGATAAATATATACAGCAAAAAGTTGTTTTGAATTTGTCTTTTCCAACTTTCTTTTCTTTGAAAGGTAAGGGAAATAGTATAAGTTTAGATTTAATACAATATGGAATTGTTATTCAGGAAGGTTTAGTAATATCAGTTGATGAAACAGACGATGATATTTATAATTATTTAATAGCTAATGTATTAGATTATGTTCTTTCTGAAAGTTATAAAAATACTTCAATCAACTATTTAGATATGGACTGGAATTATAGTTTTTGTTTACAGACACCAACGTCAAACAAAAAAACTTCCACAACATTTATGACAAATTTATCTCCTTTATGTGATTCAACTAATCATTCTAGAATTGTTACAAGTATATTAGGTAATCATAATTTGGGTGTAGAATCTAAACAAATTATTTCTAATTTAAAGGATAGAATTACTAGTCGACAATTATCTGATATATTTACAAGTTCAATTGATTATGCGAATAAGCAATATGGATACATTGTACCAGATTCAGAAGGTGAAAAACCAGTCGTTTTAAATAAAAAGTAAAATTTATAATTATAAAAGTTCTATCTCTAGAAAAGAAATAGAACTTTTTTGTTTATATGGAATTTTCTCTGCTTAGACGATGAAACCTAATAAACAATTAAAAAAAGTACCGGTTTTAATTTAGATACTATTTATTCTATTGTGTCAATAGAAAAGCATTAAAAGATAAAGAATTTGCAATTTTGTTAAATTGTTCCCTGTTTTCTTGATAAAAATTGATATATGTAGTAACTTTAAAGAAACAGGGAGTTGAGTTAGATGTATAAGGCATATAAATTTAGAATGTATCCAAGTGATGAACAAACTAATCTAATTCATAAAACGTTTGGTTGTTATAGATTTATCTATAATTATTTTTTAAGTAAATGTATGGAAAATAAAATAATGAAAGCATTTGATATGTGTAGTGAATTAAAAGAAATGTATGCAGATTATCCATGGTTAAAAGAATAGACAGTTCTAGTTTAAGATGTGCCATCTTTAATTTAGAAGATGCTTATCAAAACTTTTTTTCAAAGAAAAATGACTATCCAGTAAAAGAAAGTGATAATTATTTAAAGATAAAGAAAAAATTAGCAGGACTATATAGTAAGATAAAAAACACCAGAAAATATTATATGAATGAAATAATCAATAAACTAACAAAAGAGAATGATATTATTGTAAGTGAAAAGCTAGATATCAAAGAAATGAGTAAAAACCATCATCTATCAAAATCAATATTAGACGCTAGTTTTCATCAAATATGTTTACTATTAAAATGGAAGATGAAGCATGATTGAGATATCAATGCAAGTATTAATATAATGTTTAAAGGGTTAAGATTACACTATAGTAATATGATATAAAGATATAATAACTAGTATAAAATAATAAAAAGAAGGAATAATGAGTACGGCAGCGACTGTCGGAATTGAAGCCTATGGAGAATAAGGGATACCTTATCAAGGAAGTAGGAAACCTAGGAGGTAACGACTAGGAGTGAATAGAATTTACAATTTATTTAAATTTTATTCTTTTGTTCTTTGGTATATTTCTTGATGTTTTTCTTCATAATACAATTAGGTGATATCAATGGAATATGTAGTTGTTTTAGAGAGAACTTTTTTATTTTATATTTTGATTACAATACTATATCGCTTTATGGGAAAAAGAGAAGTGGGACAGCTTGGTATTGTTGATTTAATTGTTTCTATTTTAATTGCGGAACTTGCTGCAATGTCTATAGATAAAAGGGAAGAAAGTGTTCTTTTATCTATTATTCCGATAGTTGCTTTGGTTTTAATTCAAGTTGGAGTAGCTTATTATTCACTAAAAAATTCAAAAGCTAGAGAAACATTAGATGGAGTTCCTTCCGTAATTATAAAAAGAGGAATTATTAATTTTAAAGAAATGGTAAAACAGAGATATAATATCGACGATTTATTAACACAACTTCGTGAACAACATATTCGCTCTATTGAAGAAGTGGATTACGCTATTTTGGAAACTAGCGGTAATTTGAGTGTTTTTAAAAAACAAGGGGATCTTTCGACGGAATATCCAATGCCTATTATTTTAGATGGAGAAATTATGGAAGATACTTTGAAGCAAATTGGAAGGAATAGGAATTGGTTAGAAAAATATTTGAAAGATGAGAAAACATCTATTGATGATATTTTTTATGCGTTTTATCGAAAGAAAAAATTGTTTTTAATTAAGCATAGTGATGTAGAAAAATAAAATAGTCCTCTAAAAGAGGACTATTATAATAACTAATTATTTTGGTGAGAGTGTTTGTATAGTTATTACATAATACATATTACTTTATTTATATGTAATTTATGTGAAAAATAAAAGAAATTATAGAAAAGTTTTTTCTATAATCTCGATTTTTAAAGAAGAAAAATGATCAATTTCTTCTTTTTTTATGATACCTTCTATGATTAATGATTCTTTATATTCCTTTTTTATGATATTTTCTTTTCCTAATAATTGAATTAATTTATTTTCATTTTGATATTCTGTTTTTATACGTATATGTAAGGCTTCTACTAATTCTTTAATTTGAGCTTCTTCTAAGGATTTTCTAACACTACTAGAATAAGCCCTAACTAATCCACCAGCACCTAGTTTTATTCCTCCGAAATATCTAACAATAATACATAAAATGTAATTCATGTTATGTTTATTTAAAATTTCCATCATTGGAACACCAGCAGTTCCCCCAGGTTCTCCATCATCAGATGATTTTTTTAAATTGTCAATGATATAAGCATAACAGTAATGAGTAGCATCTTTGTATTCTTTTTTTATATCTTCCAGATACTTTTTTACTTCTTCTATTGTTTTTACATAATATAATTTTGTGATAAATTTTGATTTTTTTATTTCTTGGATAGAAGTTAAATTTTCGCAAATTCTTTTCATTTATATCACCAAATTCATTATATCGAAACATTTACTACTTGTCAAAAACGCCTGGGAGGGGGGTATACTATAGATATATAGTAGAATAGGAGAGAGTAAATAATGAGAAAAGTAAAGAAAATAATAGGAGTTTTTGTATTTACCATGCTCTTTTGCTTAAGCATAGATATCGTACAAGCGATAGCTCCACCAAGATTGGATGAAGCAAATTTAGGGACATTTGATGTCGAGCAAGCAACAATTACAATTACTAATGTACATGAAGGAGATCAATTAGCTGCATATAAAATATTAGATATTTACAAAAATACAGTAACCAATGAAATTAATTACCGATATACAGATTAATTTTATGCATTTTTAGAAGCAGGTGGATATGAAGGTACTGGTGATTTTAGTTATTTAACAGAAGAGGAGTATTTAAAATTAACAAGTGGAGATATTACAAGTGGCTCTACACAGACATCAAGTACTTTAGACCAATTGGCTAGTGAATATGCTAAGTATATTTATAAAAATAATATTGTTGGAACCACTTTGTCAAACGGTGGAACTACTGCTAGCTTATTGACTAATACTGGTAGTTATCTTATTTTACCAATGAAAACGGATAAATTATATGCGGTTATGGTTGGCAACTTAGACTATAAAGAAGAAAATGGAACATGGGCAAAACAAAATACAACCATTGTAGCGAAAGCAAGTGATCCGTCTATAAAGTCATATATTGGAAAAATTGGACAAAAGGAATCATCTTTTAGTGTAGGAGATGAGTATACTTACTTTATTGAGGCAACTGTTCCTCCATATCCAACCAATTCATGGAATACAGGCTTTTATCTAGGTACATTTTTCGGGGAAGGAATTACCTATGGTGATTTAAATACTATCACTGTTAATGATGGGGAAAAGAAACTAGAAGTAGTTCTGGAAAAGCTGTTTTTAATAATGAACCTTGTGATGCTCTTATTTTAAATGACTTAGGAGAAGTAGTTGGAGGGATTTTTTATCAAAGTTATAATATGCCAGGATTGATATTTGGTTTTTATAATCTATTATTAGACTCGAATAATCTTAGAATTTCTTTCAGAGCTAAGTTAAATAATCAAGCAAGAATTTGTTATAATCAGCCAATAGGTAATGATTTTTCATTTGATTCTTTTCAATTAAATAGTAATGATGCTCTTTCTATTCCTGGTTATGGTTATGCATATAAAGCATATAATTTCTCTGATATTACTTTAGATTCCTCTTTAAATAATGCATTGACTTTCTATGATTTTACTTATGCTTATACTTATAAACTTCGGTTTAACAAACACGTACTGGGGGACCCTACGAAAAAACTAGGAGGAGCAGTATTTGAAATATATAGTGATGCTTCACTAACTAAAAAGGTAGGTAGTGTAACAACAGATGAAGAGGGATTTGCAGAGTTTTTAGGGCTTGGAGAAGGAAAATATTACTTAAAAGAAGTAACTGCACCTACAGGATATTCATTGTTAAAACATCCAACGGAAATAGAAATTAAATACGATGAATCTCTAATCGATAGTGAAACAGGGGAATACTGTGGACCAGTCGTAGATATCGCAAATCAAAAGGTATCAGCTTTACCAATTACAGGAGGAATGGGAACCATTCTTTATACTTTAATAGGAATCTTACTTATTGGTAGTGCAGGAATAGGATTAATTTATTATAAGAAGAAAAATGGAAATTTAGTTTAAGAAGTTTTTCCTTCTTTTTTTGTAAGGAGGATTTATTTGCTTTTGTAAATCTTTACAGTATTTAAAAAATGTGATATAATATGCACCAATTTAAGGGGTGGTATTATGAAATTTATATTACATGATTTAGCATTTGAAACAACAAGAAGATGTAATCTACATTGTGCTCATTGTATGAGGGGGACATCTCAAAATATAGATTTAACGTCAGAAGTTATTGATGCTTTTTTTGATAATAATGAATTTGAACGTATTGATCACATTTGTTTTAGTGGGGGAGAACCTACCTTAAATCCAGCTATTATTATTTATACGATTGATAAAATTATTCGTGAAAATATAGATGTTCGTGATATTGCGATGGTGACCAATGGACAAATCTTTGTTCCTGAATTAGTAGAAGCTTTTCATAGGTTTAATGAATATCGAAATAGTTGTATTATAAAATCTATTGCTAGGGAAGATGGCATTATTAGTGAACTTGGAAGATGCATTGTTGATTCTAATATGGATAATCATGTTCGTATTACTTTTTCAACAGACCGTTTTCATGAAGACATTAATTCAGAGGTAGAAAGAAGGTATATGGAAAGTGGAAAAGGATTAAAAATAACTAAATTTGCTGTAGGAGACGATGATATTTATAAAACAGGTTTTTCTACTTTTGGACAATCTTTTGAGTATCAATTGCCTTCATTAAGATATACAAAAGAACCTGATGCGTATTTTATTTTAGATAATATTTATATGACGTCAAATGGCTATTTAACGAGTGAAGGAAATGGTCAATATGTAGATATGGATCATATGAACATGGGGCATGTATCAGATACTTCTATTGAAGAAGCACTTGTAAATTATGGTCAGGCTATCTTTGGTACACCTCCAATTACTTCTAGTCATCCAAAAATCAAAAAAATTTAAATAAAAAGAACCCTTTTATTTAGGTATTCTAAAATAAAAGTTGGTTCCTTTTTCTTTTGTACTTGTAACTCCATAGGAATAATTATGAAGTTCTAATATTTGTTTTACAATAGAAAGACCTAATCCGGTTCCAATTTTGGCTCTTTGATGGTCTTTTTTTGATTTATAATATTTATTCCAGATATGTTCCAATTCTTCTTTTGGAATAGGTATTCCATTATTTTTAATTTCTATTAGATAGTCTTTTTTGAATTCTGTAATTTTTATTTCTATTTTTTTATTCTCAGAATGTTGAATGGCATTATTTATTAAATTGTATAATACTTGCTCTAATTTTTCTTTATCAGCTTGAATGAAAATGTCTTGTTTATCTTCATAAATAAATTTATATTCTTCATTTGTTTTATAGATTTCGTAACGACCTAAAATTGTATGAATTAGTTCATTTAAATCAAACTCTTCTATTGATAATTTCATCATTTTACTTTCTATGACCGATAATGTAAGAATGTCATTTACTAAATGATTTAATCTGTCTGTTTCTTCGATGATAACGTTTAAATTTTGTTCTCTTTTTTCTTTGTTTTTGTAAGTAATATCTCTTACCATTTCAGCATAGGCTTTTATCATAGTTAGTGGCGTTTTTAAATCGTGAGATACATTTGCCATTAGTTCTTTTCTTAATTCTTCTGTTTGTGCTACTTCGTTGCTTGCGTATTCTAACGTTTTTGATAATTCTGTAATTTCTTCAAATTCATCTTCTATTTTAAAGAGATTAGAATTTTTCTTTTTTCCAAATTCTTTTGTTGCATTGGTTAATTTTAAAATAGGATTTGATAACTTTTTGGATATGAAATAAGAGATAACAAAAGCAATAATTAATACTATAATTGTAACTAGAATAAATTGACTTCTTAATATGGAAATGGTAGAGTCAATTGGTACTAAGGAAGAACTTGCAAAAATATAAGTACTATCGTCTAGTTTTAAACTGTAGATTAGCGTTTTATTTTCGAATTGAGGATTGATGGTAATTAGTTTATCTTTTTGTAAATTGCTGCTAATAAAGGCACTTTTATATTTCTTAAAAGTAGAACCTTTCATGCATTCTTTACTAAAACTATCTGTTGTATAATCAACATTTGAAAGTGTATCGGAAACAACGATGCAGGTACCAGATTTGTGAGCAATGGTTGCAACTTGTTCTAAAAGGTTATTTTCATTTTCTTTTGCATAGTAAGATCGGGATAAGGCAGAGGCTACTTTTTCTAATTCTTTTGTTTTAGAAGATTCATAAAAAGAAGGGAGTAGGGCAATTTGAAAAATCCAAAGAAATACTAAAATGATTATAGAGAAACTGATAAAATATTTCCATATTTTTGTTTTAATACTATTCTTTTTCATCTTTTGGTAACTCAAATTTGTATCCTGTTTTTCTGATTGTTAAAATTAAATCTCTATAATCTTTTAGATTGCCTCTTAGCATTTTTATATGGGTGTCTACTGTTCTATCATCACCAAAAAAGTCATATCCCCAAATAGCCGATAATAGTTGTTCTCTAGAAATTGCGATGTTTTGATTTTGGATTAGATAAGTTAGAATTTCAAATTCTTTTGGTGTTACTTTGATTTCTTTATTTTTAATATAAATTGTATGCCCTAAAAAGTCCACTTTTAAATCTTTATATATGAATTCTTCTGTTTGTTTTGTTGCTCTTTTTGTAATAGCTTTTATTCTAGCTATTAATTCTTTTGGTGAAAATGGTTTTGTTAGATAATCATCTACTCCTAAGTCAAAACTAGATAGTTTATCATATTCCTCTCCACGTGCTGAAAGGATTAGAGTAGGAATGTTTTTAGAATTTTTAAGTTCTTTATATGCAGAAAGTCCATCTAATTTTGGCATCATGATATCTAATACAATGAAATCAATTCTATATTTATTTACGATATCTAATACTTCTAGTCCATTTTCTGCCTCATAAGTTTGATAACCTTCTATTTTACAGTATTCTTTAATTACTTCTCTAATTCCCTGTTCATCATCTGCGATTAATATATTCATAGTACGCCTCCTTTTATTTATTATAGGTTCTATTTGTGTTTTTTTTGTGAAAAAAGGAAACTTTAATTGTTTCCTTGATTTAATCTTTCATATTCTAGTACTTTTTGATTATTTTTATTTAATTGATTTCTCATTTCACCTTTTACATGGTGCATATTATCTTCACGTTCTTTTAATTCTTTTTCCATTTTATCCATGGATTCTAGAAGTTTTTTATAGTCTGGAATTAAGTCTTTGTATTCACTAAATTCTTTCTCAAAAGTGTATCTTAAATCTTGAACTTGATGAATTCCGCTTTGAATTAAATTGGATATTTCATTAACATTCGACATTGCATTTTCAATCATAGAAGAGTAGTCTGTATATTGATATTGAGTAATTTTTCTTGTTTCTATTTTTGGGTTTAATAAGTTATTGATTAGACTAATTGCTGTTATTGCTTCTACTGCGGTGATGGCATTTGCTTTTGGTCTAGGATTCATTCTCATAAGAGAGAAGAGTAGAAACGTTTTTGCAAATATTTTCATTGAAGATTGCATTTTATATTGCGTTTTTGTTGTAATATCTACTGCTTCAGCTACCCTTTCTTTAATCTTTTTTAGATAATTTTCTGATTCATATACTAGACTTTCTAATTCTTTATTCATTCTTTCTACATCAATATACTTATCTTGTAATTCATCAAAGTTTTTATCTCTATCTTCTAACTCTTGTTTTTTATCCTCTAGATTTTCTGCTAGTTCTTCTTGCATTTTTTCAAATTCTAATATTTTCTTCATAAGGGAAGTATATTCTTCATTTCTTTTTAAATCTTTTACTGTATCTTCTACCTGCTGTTCATCTCTTATATAATCTTTGTATTCTTCTACTAGATTTGTAAAATAGTCATCATGAAGTTTATAAAATTCGTCTAAATTATAGGACTTACTAATTAATTCTAATTGTCTTTTAATTTGCTCTAAATAATCTAATAGTCTTTCAATTTCTTCAATTTTGTCTTCTACATCAGGTATTTCACATAATAGTTCAGATTCTTTTTCGATGGTATCTAATTCAGTATACAATTTTTTTAATGCATATCTATTTTCTTTTAGGAGACGTTCAAACTCTTCTACTAATTTTAATTCTAGGAAATCTTCTTGTTTTTCAGATTCTAATTCAATGTTTTCAATTGCTGGGATTTCAGGGGCAACTTTTTTCTTATCTTTTTCTTCTTGTTGTTGTATCTCTTCTTTTTCCTGTTCTAAGGCTACAATTGATGGTTTTATTTCTTGCTCTTCTTGTTCTTCTTGTAATTCTTCTTCTGATACAGTTGGTTTTATTGGTGTAATAATTGTTTCTTCTTCTAATAGTTCGGTATCTAAAATTTCTGGTTCTTCTTGTTTTTTTTCTTTTTCCCTTTTTATTAATTCTTCTATAGACTGATTTTGAATTAATTCATTTCCTTTTTCTTCAGGAATTGTCTCTTTCTTTTTTACTTCTGATGTTTGCTTTTCTTTGATAGGTTCTAATACTTCAACTTCTTCAGCAAAGATTTTTCTTCTTGGTTCAGTCGCAACTTCTTCTTTTTCTTTTGATTGTTTTTGATTTAATATAATTTCTTGTTCTTGTTTTTTCTTTTCTACTTGCTCTTTTTCAAGTCTTATTTTTTTTTCTTCTAATAATTTTTCATCCTTTATATTTTTATTTTTAATATTTTTTAGTGTTTGTTTTAAGTCTTTTTTTCCGCCTCTAGCACCAATTCCGCCAATCATATTTATCCCTCATTTTCTGCAAACTATTATACTAAATTTTTGATATCAAGTAAACAAGAAAATTTTCCTCTTGCAAAATTTGCCTGGGGGGGGAGGAATACTATAGATATATAGTAGAATAGGAGAAAGTAAAGAATGAAAAATTAGGAAAAATAATAGGAGTTCTTGTATTTACGATGCTCTTTTGCTTAAGCATAGATATCGTACAAGCAGCGGCTCCACCAAGATTAGATGAAGCAAATTTAGGAATACTAGATACAGAGCAAGCAACTCTTACAATTACCAATGTGCATGAAAAAGATGATTTTATAGTATTCAAAATATTAGATGTTTATAAAAATGATATAACAAATGAAATTAATTATCGATATACAGACAAATTCTATGCCTTTTTAGAAGCAGGAGGAAATACTTCGAAAGATTATAGCTATCTAACAGAAGAAGAATATTTTAAATTAACAAGTGGGGATATCACAAGTGGTTCTACTCAAACATCTAGTACTTTAGATATATTAGTTAGTGATTATACAGCTTATGTAGTTAAAAATGATACAAAATTTGATGGGAAAATGATAGTAAATGGCAATACTGCCAGCTTAACCACTGATACAGGATCATATTTGATTGTATCTTTATCCCTTGATAGAGTATATGCGGTAATGGTAGGAAATTTGGACTATAAGGAGGAAAATGGAAAATGGGTAAAGCAGAATGAGACTATTGTAGCAAAGGCAAGTGATACATCGATAAAGACATCCATAGGAAAAATTGGTCAAAAGGAAGCTTCCTTTAGTATAGGAGAAGAATATACATATTTTATTGAGATTACAGCACCAGTTTATCCAACAAATGCAGAAAACAAACAAATTGGAGTTCTGTGGGGCTTATCAAAAGGTATTACTTTTAGTGAAGTAGATACTTTAACTATTATGGATGGAGAGCGTCAACTAAAAGTAGGAAAAATTCTAAATGAAGATGATACTAAAACAACTTATAGTCTTGAAGATATGAATGGGAAAGAAAGTGGGGGCTAACTCTTACATTAAATGGAGAATTTGGTCAAATTTTCCTACTAAATAATTTATATACAAATATTGTTATTTCTTTCAAGGCAAAATTGAATCAAGAGGTATTATATTGTCGTAATTATCAATTGTTACCAATAGATAATTTTATAAGTATAGTAGAAAAAAATCAAAACGATTCTAGACTTTCTAATTATATGGTGGCCCGATTAATGTTACCTGGAACTATTTACTATGATACTCACATATATTTTAATGATGGTGTAACCAATCCGATTTATGCTTATACCTATAAACTTCAGCTTAATAAGAATGTATTAGGGGACCCTACAAAAAAACTAGGAGGAGCAGTATTTGAAATATATAGTGATGCTTCATTAACTAAAAAGGTAGGTAGTGTAACAACAGATGAAGAGGGCTTTGCAGAGTTTTCTGGGCTTGGAGAAGGAAAATATTACTTAAAAGAAGTAACCGCACCAACTAGGTACTCTCTACTAAAACGTCCAACAGAAATAGAAATTAAATACGATGAATCTCTAATTGATAGTGAAACGGGAGAATACTGTGGACCAGTCGTAGATATCGCAAATCAAAAGATATCAGCTTTACCAATTACAGGAGGAATGGGAACAATTCTCTATACCTTAGTAGGAATCTTGTTTATTGGTAGTGCAGGAGTGGGAATCATTTATTATAAAAATAAAAATAGGAATTTAGTTTAAGAAGCTTTGGCTTCTTTTTTTCTTTCTTTTCATAGAGTTTTTTAGAAAGTTTTGGTATAATAAAAAAGAATTTAAAAGGAGGTACTATATGAGTGAAGAGACTAAGAAATATATTAAAGAAAAATTAAAATTAGTACCAACAAAGCCTGGTAGTTATCAGATGAAAAATAAAGATGGAATTATTATTTATGTTGGAAAAGCTAAGAATTTAAAAAATCGTTTAAAAAGCTATTTTACTGGTACTGTTACTGGTAAGACTGCCATGTTAGTTAATGATATTGTAGACTTTGAATATATAGTAACCTCTACAGAACTTGAATCCTTAATTCTAGAAATTACTTTAATTAAAAAATATGATCCAAAATATAATATCTTATTAAAAGATGATAAGAGTTATCCCTATATAGAACTTACTAATGAAAAATATCCAAGACTTAAAATTGTTCGTAATATTAATCGTAAAAAACATAAAAGCAGGTTGTTTGGTCCTTATCCTAATGTAACTGCTGCTAGAAAGACAGTAAATATGTTGCATAGAGTATATCCACTTAGAAAGTGCGAAAATATAAAAAAAGAACTTTGCCTTTATTATCATATTGGAGAATGTTTGGGATATTGTGAAAGAGAAGTAGATTCTAAAGTAACGGAATCCATGATTCAAGAAATTACATCCTTTTTACATGGAAATAGTACATTTTTAGTAAAAAAACTTACAGATGAAATGATGAAAGCAAGTGAAGCATTAAATTTTGAAAAGGCAATTGAATTAAAAGAAATGCTTCAAGATATTGAAATTACCTTAACAAAACAAAAGATTGATTTAAATAAAAATTACAATTTTGATTTATTTGGGTTTTATCAGGATAATAATTTCTTATCTGTTGTTGTTTTCTATATTCGTGAAGGTTTATTGTTTGGAAAACATTTGGATATTTTTACTTCTTTAGAAAATGTAGAAGAAGAACTTTTAAATTATATTATTCATTTTTATGAAAAAAATAATATTCTTCCAAAAGAAATTATTGTTCCTGAAATTATTGATAGTGAACTACTTAGTAGTTATCTTGGTATTAAGGTTTCTATTCCTCAACGAGGAGATATTAAAAAACTTTTAGATCTTTCTTGCGATAATGCAAAAATTGCGCTTTTAGAAAGATATGAAAATATTCAAAAAGATGAACAAAATCGATTTGAAGCTGAAAGGGAATTACAAGAATTACTTCATTTAGATAAATTAACTAGAATTGAAACATTTGATAACTCTCATTTATTTGGAACATTTTATGTTGCAGGTATGGTTGTATTTGATCACTTTGAACCTAATAGAAATGAATATCGTAAATTTAAGATTCAAACAGATGTAAAGGATGATTTAAGTGCGATGAAGGAGGTAATTTACCGAAGATATTTTAAGGTTTTAATGGAAGAAGTTATTGCACCTGATTTAATTATCGTCGATGGTGGAGAGTTACAAATTGAAGCTGCTAAAGAAGTGCTTTCTAGTCTTCATCTATCGATTCCACTATGTGGTTTAAAGAAAAATGATAAACACAAGACTAGTGTTTTGGTAAATAGTGATTTAGAAGAAATTGAAATTGATAAAGATAGTAACTTATTTATATTTTTAAATAAAATTCAAGAAGAAGTCCATCGTTATGCCATTACATATCATAGAAATATGCGTAGTAAAGGGTCTTTAGCATCCTTACTTGATATGGCTCCAGGAATTGGAGAAGTTAGAAGGCGTGAGCTTCTTAAAAAATTTGGTTCATTAAAAAAAATGAGGGAAGCATCATTAGAGGAATTAGAAACAGTTTTAACACATGATGTGGCTTTAAAATTTATGGACTATTTAAAAGAATTATGATATAATAACGACACTAAAAGGAGAGTATTATGAGAAAAAGTACAGAGTGCAAAAAAAATAAAATTAAAAATTTGAAAGTAGCGGGAGCAACTTTAGGAACTATGCTACTTCTTTGTATTACTGGTGTACATTTATCTAAAGAACATGAAAACTATGAGTTTAAGTATATTGTTTTGGAAGATGGATCCATTGATAGAGAAGGTACTGTTAGCTATGAAGATATCTGTAAGCATTGGCGTTTAATTGAAAAACGATTAGTTACAGGGGAAAATAAACTATTCATAATAAATAAGAGTCCTTGGATGTTTGGAGCAAACGATATCCGAACTGGAAAGAAGATTACGAATATTCCTAATTATAATTCTATAACTCAATATGATCCAACTATTTTAAATATCAAAAAATTAGATCAATATTTACTTGCATATGACATGATTAAAGGTCTTTATAATAGTGAAGATATTGATAAGTTATTATCGATGATTGAAGCTGATTATGAATATCAGGATGATAAAGAATTAATCAAACAATAAAATTTTTAAATATATAGAATAGATAGGTTGGTGTAGTATATGAGTAAGATACAAGTGATGGATGAAGTTTTGGCAAATAAGATTGCAGCTGGAGAAGTGGTCGAAAGATGCATGAATGTTGTGAAAGAGTTAGTAGAAAATGCAATAGATGCAAAGAGTACAGAAATTATTATCGATTTAGTAGATTCTGGAGTTAAAGAAATTAAGATTACAGACAATGGAATTGGAATGGATAAAGAAGATGCAGTATTAGCTTTTTCTCGTCATGCGACAAGCAAATTGAAACGAATTGATGATTTATTTCATATCGATAGTTTAGGATTTCGTGGGGAAGCTCTTCCTTCTATTGCGTCTGTTTCTGATATTTTATTAAAAACTAGTGACGGAGAAACCGGTACAGAAATTCATATTTCAGGAGGTAAGGTTTTATCTATAGAGCCTGGAGAACTTCGACGTGGAACTAGTATTTTGGTACGTGATTTATTTTATAATACCCCAGTTCGTTTAAAATACTTAAAAAATTTATATACAGAACTTTCTTATATTAGTGAATATGTTAATAAGATGGCACTTTCTTTTCCAAATATAAAATTTGTTCTTACAAATAATGGAAAAACGTTGCTTAATACGGATGGTAGTAATCGACTTTTAAAAGTAATTCATGATATTTATGGATTATCTGTAACTAAGAAGATGATTGAACTTCATGGAGAAAACGATGATTATGTAATTTCTGGATATATTTCCTATCCTGAAATTCAGAAGAGTACGAAGAATGCGATTATTTTATTAGTGAACGGCCGTTATATAAAAAATAATGAAATTAATCGAATTATTGCGGATAGTTATCACACTTATATGCCACCTGATAAATATCCTATTGTCGTTTTAAAAATAGATGTAGATCCAATCTTAATTGATGTGAATGTGCATCCGACTAAGATGGATATTAAATTTTCTAAGATGGATACATTAAAGGAGATTTTAAATAAAACGATTGTAGCTGAATTAGAAAAATTAACCTTAATACCAGATGCTTCTTTAGAAACCGTTGTCGAGAATAACGAAACAAAAATTAGTACCAATTATGCACCAAAAGTTTATGAAGAGTTTGATGCAGCAAAAAAAGAAGAAGAATTTGCAAGTTTTGAAAAGATGACTTTAGACTTTGAAAAGAAAAATTCTTATGAGGTAAGGGAAGAATCGACTTTAGTTTTTGATGATACAAAAGTGGAAGAAAATGTAGAAGAAGAAATAGTTCGAATAAAAAAAATGTATCCAGCAGGACTTGTTCATGGAACCTATATTATTGCAGAAAATGAAGATGGAATGTTTATTATTGATCAACATGCTGCGAATGAGAGGATTAACTATGAATATTATTTAGAACAACTTAGTAATCCTAAAAAAGTTCAAACTGATTTACTAATCCCAATTACTTTAGAATTTCCAACAGAAGAATATTTGATATTAAAACAGAATTTTCATCTATTAGAAGATATGGGATTTGTTTTTGAAGAATTTGGATTTCAAACAATTGTCATTCGTACCATTCCAATTTGGCTTCCAAAAGGGAATGAAGAAAGAGCTATTCAAAAAATTATTGAAATCGTGATTGATAAAGAATCTTTCGACATGAAGAGATTTGTTCATATGGTAGCAGCAACTGTTGCTTGTAAGGCTTCCATTAAAGCGAATGATCATATTGAAAAAGAGGATATGGAAGTATTGTTAGAAAGACTTAGAGCTTGTAAAAATCCATTTACTTGCCCTCATGGAAGACCAACGATTATTACATATTCTAAGTATGATTTAGAAAAATTATTTAAGCGTTCAATGTAAGGAGTGATTTCATATGCCAGATATACCTAATACTGAGATTTTAAAATTATTTTATCGTACAATGAAGGGTGATACTGATGGTAAATCTTATTCTATGGCTCTTCGTGGTATGATAATTCCAAACTATGAGGAATTTCAGAGATTTTTATCTAATTACCAAAAGAAGAACAAGTTTTTCTTAAAAACTTTAAAACGCTATCAATTATTACCAGAACATGCATCTATTTTAGAAACTACTTTGAATAGAGAGTTTAGTATTTCAGAATTTCAGGAAAAACCTTCTAGAATTTTTGAATCTACTTATGGAGAGATTCGTGTTAGTGATTGTATGATTCAGGAGTGTTTATCTAATCTTAATCAAATTTATATTAGTAATGGAATGTATTCTGATACAATTCCTTTGATTTCTTCATTTATAGATAAAAAACCTTTTATTGTTGGTATTTGTGATGATGCTAATTCTGTTCGTTATCAGGAAGATTATAAAGTAGTGGAAGCTTTAAAAAGGGAATACCGCGAAAAAGTAAAGATTTATAAGGGAAAGCAGGATAACTTATCTATGTATGCAATTAGTCATCTTGGAGATAGAAAATGATTTATGTAATTGTAGGTCCAACTGGAGTTGGAAAAACAAAATTAAGTGTAGAATTAGCAAAAAAGTTAAATGCTGAAATTATCAATGCAGATAGTATGCAGGTTTATAAGAAATTAGATATTGGTACAGCGAAGGTAAAGGAAGAAGAAAAAGAAAACATACCTCATCATTTATTTGATATAGTAGATGTAGAGGAGATGTATACGGTTTACGATTATCAGAAAGATGCAAGAAGTAAGATTGATGAAATTTTATCTCGTGGTAAAAATGTAATTTTAGTGGGTGGAACTGGACTTTATATTAGGGCTTGTTTATATGATTATGAATTTCAAAAAGAATCTGGTGATATGGATTCATTTTTAGAATATACGAATGAGCAATTGATAGAAGAATTAAGGGAATATACCGAAGAAGAATTGCCACATGTAAATAATAGAAAGCGTTTGGTGCGATTATTAAATCGTTATAAAAATGGAGAAAATGTGTTGAATAGAAAAAGTAAACCGATTTATGATTTTTACATGATTGGTTTAACTACAGATAGAAATACTTTATATCAAAAAATTGATCATAGGGTAGATGTTATGATAAAAGATGGACTGTTAGAAGAAGTAGAAAATCTTTATAAAAAACATATTAGAAGCAAATCTATCGAAACGGGAATTGGATATAAAGAACTGTATGAATATTTTGATGGAAATTGCACTTTGGAAGAAGCAATCTCCTCTATAAAGAAAAATTCTAGGCATTATGCGAAAAGACAGTATACATTTTTCCGTCATCAGTTTGATGTGCACTGGTATGAGACAAATTATCAGGATTTTAATAAAACAGTAGAGTCTGTTCTAGCAGATATAACATAAATAAATTTCAGGGGGAATCATGGATGAATTTAATAGAATATGAAGATTTAAAAGAAAATATAGAGAAAGTGACGAGGAAAATTTTTGATATTTACTCATCATTAGCGCAATTAGAAATTTTAGGAAAAGAAAAAAGTAAGGAATATGTAGAATTAAGAAATGAATTAAAGTTATTTATTAGTATGGAGAGACAATTAAATCAAAAAATGCTTTCAGAACCTGAATATTTAAAAAAATATTATAAGATGGTTGCTGATATTCCAGAATATCAGATAGATGTTGAAAATTATATGTTGTATGGTAGGAGTGATTCTTTATATTATAGTCGAGTTCCAAGACAACTAGAAAGAACGATTAATTTTAAAGATATTCGGATGGAACTCCCTACTTCTTATAGGGTTCAAGGATCTAAAGAACAGAAAGAGCAATTTACTTATACGATGTTTTCACTTTTTACATTGCAAAATCAAGATATTCAGTATGAAAGATTATTAGCAGTTGATAGAAGTTTAGGGGAGGAACCCTTTTTGGATAAAGAAAGAGAAGCTTTTGTTCAATTAAAATATTATTATATTTTTGTAAATCCTAGAGCAGAAGATGAGTTTCTTTCTCCTTCTTTTATGCGCGATAGAACATTTAAAAAAGATGGATTATGTTCTTTATATTTATTAGATTCTACAGAAAATCAACTTCAATATTTTCATGATGCATATAAGACTTATTATCAATCAGATTTGTTAAGGAAAGCGAGAACTGTAATAGAGCGTTGGTGTATGTATCCAAATTATCGATTCGAACAGTTAGATATTATGGATATGTTTTTAAAAATTGAATTACATACTCTTTTACTTATGATGGATATAGAACAATTTGATGAAGTAAGGGGTCTTGCGATTTTAGTAAATGATATAATGAGAGCATGTGAAAATAATATTGGTCGTCGATATGCAATGATGCAAATTTTTTCTTGTATTGATGGCTTTGAAGAAGATGTAAAAATAGCGGAAGAAACGGAAGAAGTTAAAAAGATAAAAGAAAAAGAATATAAGTAACAAATAAAAACTTATATTCTTTTTTAATTGATTGCAGCTTCCTTATATATTGTTTTATCAAAATTATGTTGTTCTGTTTCTAAATCTAGTAATTCTTTTGTTGTAATTAAAAAGTAATCATATTCTAGGATGTCTTCTCCTGTCTCTGTGATAGGGTCATCCCAGGTTAGGTCTAGATGTAACCACTGGTTGTCTAACCTTACTAGATTCCAAATATGATTTTCACTGGATATTTTATAACTCTCAATTCCTAATCGTTCTAAAAATAACTTCATAGCATCAGAATAACCTCCACAGATTGCTCTATGTTCAATCAATGCACCATAAGCTGTATCTGATTGATATTCTTTTACTTTATTATCGGCTCTTTTTTTGTCGTATTTTGTTTCATTAATAATATAATCATGAATTGCTTTTATTTTTTCTTCTTTTGTCATTACATCCGTTGTTTTAGTCGCTATTACTTGATCAATTACTTGATTAATTTCTTTTTGTTGCTCTTCTGTATATATTGGATTCACTTTCACAATTACTTTTCCTAGTGTATCAAAATGTGTATCTATGTTTTTAAATGTATTATATACTGGGACATAATTATTAATACTAGATAATAAGGTTTGATTATCTGATAAGTCATTAATATCAGAAAGACAATCTTTGTATTCATTTGAACAATAAAAAGTAAATTCTTTCATTCCAGAGTTTAATATTGTGTAGTAAATATTCATTAGATCTTTTTTATTTTTTGGAGAAAAATCATCTGTTAATTGAATAAATTCATAATTTTTAGAAGAAGCATAGGAATTGTTTTCTAAAGTAGTGGATGTTGTTTGTACTTTTCCAACTGTTCTTACTATGAAGCCTATAATTTCTTCGTTATAATAAAAGGATATAAACAAAATAGCTACTAGACTAAATAAGAGAATAAATTTCTTAATCATTTTTTGAACCTCCTATTCTCATTATAGCAAAATGACAATAAAAAAAGAAGTAAAAATTTTACTCCATTTCGTTTACTTTTTTAGTTAATCTTGATTTTTCTCTAGCAGCCTTGTTTTTATGAACTAATCCACTAGAAGCGGCTTTGTCAACTCTCTTGATCGCTGTATTTAATGTAGTAGTAGCAGCTTCCTTATCTTTAGAAGCGATAGCTTTTTCACATTTTTTAATAGCTGTTCTCATACTTGAAGTAACAACTGTATTGTTTTCAGCTTTTTTTCTGCTTGTAATTACTCTCTTTTTAGCACTCTTGATATTTGGCACGATTTTCACCTCACTTTTTTTCAACAGTTTAATTTTAACAAATTTTTATATAAAATGCAAATAAAACTTGTATTTTTTGGAAAAATATATAGTAGGTGATAGAAATGAAACATGAAATTGATTTAAAAAAATATGAAATTAGAACTGATTTGGTTGCTGATTTATTGTCTGAAGGAAAAATAGAAGGAATTTCAACAAGTGAAGAGCAATATAAGGCAGTTCATGTTTTAGATGTATTAATTTATGAGAAAAATAATCCATTAAATAAAAGACCTGGAAGATACGTGACTATTGAATTTAAAGATGTGACTGATAAAAATAATGCAAAAGATGTAGAGGATGTATTTATTAAATATTTGAAGGAGTTTTTGAAAGATGAAAATATTTCTTTTGATAAAAAGGCTTTAATTGTTGGTCTAGGAAATAGAGACTCTACGCCTGATTCCCTAGGACCTAAAGTGGTAGAAGATGTTTTGGTTACGAAATATTTATTTGATATGGAAGAAGTAACGCCATCTTCTGATTACCGAAATGTATCTTGTTTTATACCTGGTGTTATGGCAAGTACTGGTTTTGAAAGTAGGGATATGATAGAGAGTCTTGTTTCTTTAGGGAAACCAGATTTTCTAATTGTTGTAGATGCTTTGGCTTCTAGTGCGATATCTAGGGTTAATCAAACAATTCAAATTAGTAATACTGGAATTCATCCTGGCTCTGGTGTTGGTAATAAGAGAAAGGAATTATCGAAGGAGACTTTAAATATTCCAGTTATTTCAATAGGGGTACCAACAGTAATTGATGCAATTGTATTAGTGAGTGATACAATTCAATTTTTATATCAACATTTTAGTTATCACATGAAAAATATTAATAAAAATAAATTGGCACCTATTACCATGATTGATCCATCTAAGTGTGAAGAAGAATTAACGGAAGAAGAAAAAGAAAACCTGCTTGGTCATATTGGATCCTTGAGTGAAGAAGAATTACAAGAACTAATTTATGAAGTGTTAACTCCAATTGGATATCATATGGTAGTAACGCCAAAAGAGGTTGATTTTATCGTCTTGAAACTTGCTTCTTTAATTGCTTCTGGAATTAATCGAACACTACACAAAAATTTCGACAATTGATTCTTTTACTTGTTGATATACTTTAAGAAAAGTAGGTGACAAGTATGAAGAAAATAAATTTAAAAACTAAACGAAAGAGAAAATGGAAGAGAAGATTCTTAATTTTAGCATTTCTTATTTCCTTTCTTTATACTTGCTTTTCTTTGTCTTTACATATGACAAATGAGGAATTTGTTAGATTTTTATTTGAATCTAAGGAAAATCCAAACTTTTATATAATAAAAATGTTTGATTCTGTTTTTAAAAATAGGATTTCTTTACAAAATCCTTTAAAAATATTTAAAGGAAATTATAGTTATGAAGACTATTCTAAAAATGATGCTGATTCAGAAGAAGAACCTACATCAGGAAATTATGTGAGTGATCCATATCCTAAAAAAGAAATAAAGGAACCAAAAGTATATTTATATAATTCACATCAGTTGGAGGAGTATTCTAGTAAAAATGTTGAAAAATACAATGTGACCCCTAATGTTATGATGCTTAGTTATATTTTAAGAGAAAAGTTAAATGATCGAGGAATTCAAACAATTGTAGAAGAAAATAATGTTTCTGAATTTTTAAAAGCCAATAATTGGAATTATGCATCTAGCTATAAAGTGACGAAATTGTTATTAGAGGATGCAAAAAGTAAAAATCCAAGTTTAGAATATTATATTGATTTACATAGGGATTCTGTTGGAAGAAATGTTACGGTTGCTGATATTAAAGGAAAAAAATATGCAAGAATTTTATTTTTGTTGGGATTGGAAAACCCTAATTATCAACAAAATGCGGCATTTATAGAAAAATTAAATTCTATGTTTAATGAATCTTATCCAGGATTAAGTCGTGGAATTTATAAAAAACAGGGAAAAGGAGTGAATGGTGTTTATAATCAAGATTTTTCTCCTACGACTATTCTAATAGAAGTGGGTGGGGTAGAAAATACAATTGAAGAGGTTTTTAATACTGCAGAGGCGATTGCTGATATTTTAAATCGATATATGGAGAGTGCTTCATGAAGGGAAAAGATTTATTTCGAATTGTTTGTATGACAATGTTATTTTTATTTTTTGGACTTTATGTGGCTTCAAGAAATGGTTATATTGATTATCAAGCTAGAAATCAAATGATTTTAACTGAGGAACAGATTAAGCAGTTTGAAGATGATGTAAAAAATGATAGACCTATTGATATTAAAAATTATATTGTAAAAGAAGAAGATTTGTATGATAATCAATTATCTAGAATGTCATTAAAGGTATCAAATACTATTGGTCATACTGTTCAGAATATATTAGATTTTATTTTTAGTAAATTAGAGGGCATGATGAAAACAAAAAAATAATTAGGTAAGATATTAATGATTTTTTAAAATATTATTTTAGTTTACAAGAAGTTACTATTGTCAAAAAGGCCTGGGGG